>DASVWD010000031.1 GCA_036389795.1 Longimicrobium sp. | reverse complement strand
GCCCCCGCGGCTGTTGTCATTGAAGTCCGCCTCGGATCAGCCACGGGTAGACATCTATTGTTCGGATCCATGCCGCTTCAGGGCGTTCGAGCAACAAGCCCTTTACGCGGGTGCCGGCAAGCTTCATCTTCGACAGGAACTCGATTACGGAGAGCAAAGATGGCCAAGGAAAAGCGGACGATCCAGGACTCGTTCCCGCCGGGGTCGATCGATCGAGGTGAACTCCGCCGGAGCTTCGCCAGGCTTCGTGACGCGTCGCGAGGCCCGGTTGGGGTACGCACGAACGATCAGAGGTCGAACACGAAGAATCCCAGTGCTCCCATCGTTCGGAAGGACAGTGGGAAAGTGAAGAAGGTAGCTGAGACGTCGGCCCGGTCCTGATCCGTTCCAATGCCGCTCAGCGATCAAGAGAAGCACGTCTTCATCAACTGTCCTTTCGACAACAAGCACACGCCGCTCTTTCGGGCGATGATATTCGCGGTCCACGACTGCGGGTTCATTGCCCGATGTGCATTGGAGTCGGAAGATGCCGGTGAGGTGCGGATCAAGAAGATTATTCAGATCATCCGAGAGTCGCGGTATGGCATCCATGACATCTCCCGGATCGAGTTGGACCGGAGTACGCGCTTTCCCCGGTTCAACATGCCTCTGGAATTGGGGATTTTCCTGGGTGCGAAGGAGTTCGGTTCCCGCGAGCAGCGTCGGAAGGCGTGCCTCATTCTTGACCGGGAGCGGTATCGGTACCAGGTGTTCTGTTCAGATATTGCCGGGCAGGACATCCGCGAGCATGGCAATCATCCCGACGAGGCGATCCGGGCGGTTCGCAACTTCCTGGCGAACCAGCGTCCGAATCTGCTTCTTCCTTCCGCGGGAACGCTCTCACAGCGTTACTCCCTTTTCAAGAAGCAGCTCCCCAGGGTCGCGCGAGAGCACCACCTCGACACGCGCGAGCTGAGCTTCAATGAGCTGCGTAATCTCGTGCTCGCCTTCCTGCAGGAGAATCCGTGGTAGGCGCGCGTTCGAAAGTGACGTGACGCGGTATCTTTCTCCAGGTTATCCCCCCTCATCTCCGAAGCCCTCGGGCGTGCTCGTTGCTGTGACCAACGCGGTAGTGTCTGGCCCACGCATGGCGAGTCAGCCTGAATCCAAAGCCGATGAAGTTCAAGGAGTTCGAGCGGCGGGCGCGGGAGATGTTCGAGGAGATCCCCGCGGAGATGCGGCACAACGTGGAGTACCTCGTCGTCGACCGGGAGGCGGTGCCGCACCCGTCGATCCCCGACATCTACACGCTGGGCGAGTGCGCCACGGGCGAATACGACCTGGGCTTCGACGCGCCGGGGGTGGTGCGCTCGGGGGTGCACCTCTACTACGGCTCGTTCCGCAGGCTGGCGGAGCTGGACCCGGAGTTCGACTGGGAGGAGGAGCTGTGGGAGACCCTCACCCACGAGATCCGCCACCACCGCGAGTCCACCGCCGGCGAGGACGACCTGGAGGACGTGGACTACGCCGAGGACGAGAACTTCAAGCGCCGCGAGGGGCAGCCGTTCGACCCGTTCTTCTACCGCAGCGGCCACGCGGTGGCGGGGGACGCCTGGGAGGTGGACGGCGACCTGTTCGTGGAGCGCACGCTGGACGCGGCCGAGTTCGCGCGCGCGGAGGAGATCGCCGTCACCATCGCGGGCGAGGAGGTGAGGGTGCCGCGCCCGGAGCGGCAGGGCGACGTGCACTACGTCTACCTGGACGGCCTGTACGACGACGACGCGGGCGACGTGGCGCTGGTGCTGGTGCGCCGCCGCGGCGCCTGGGAGTCGCTGCGCGCGGCGTTCTCGCGAAAAGAGCCGGAGGTGCTGGAGTCGGCGGTGGACTTCGGAGACGAGGAGGGTGAGGACGGGTGACGTCCGGCGATTCGGCATTCTGCCGGCTGTCCCCTGTACCCTATCCCTTTCCCCTCGCAGTTCGCGGTTTCGGAAGCCGGAGGGGCGGACTACCTTGGAGGCTTCCGGCGTCCGGCTTGCAAGGGCAGGCGGCCGCTCGAGGGACGCTGCCGGTGGGAACACGGACGGGAGGGGGGATGAGCGAGGCGGAGAGCGAGGCCGTACACGAGCCGCGGCGCCAGGCGGGGCCGTACCTCACGCCGTACGAGCTGGCGTTCGGCGAGGCGGGGTTCGAGAACCGCACCTTCCCGTCGGTGCTGGCCGAGGCCGAGGAGCACGACGAGGACCCCGCCCACCGCGAGCGCTTCGGCTTCCTCACCGTCGCGGCCGACGCGGCGCGCGAGCTGGTGCCCCCGGAGGCGCCCCCCGAGGCGGGCGCGGAGTACCTGGCGCTCTTCTACCACGCCTTCAACTTCTGGCGCTTCGGGCGGCGCTGCTACGTGCTCGACGCGCCGCTGGCCCGCTACCTGGTCGAGGCCGCGCCATCGCTGGCCGGGTGGGAGCTCACCCTGCCGCACCCCAGCGTCTACGTGCAGCTGCCGCCCAAGCTGTTCTGGGCCAGCATCGCGGTGGACGTGCCCCCGGAGCCGGTGGACGGCTTCTTCGCCACCCTCGCCCAGGGGCAGGACCCGCTGGGGCTGCCGTACCACGACCTGCAGGTGCTCATGGTCCTCGGCCTCCGCCGCGGGCGCGCGGGGTTCAGCATCATCCCCTTCGACACCGAGGTGGGGCCGGGCATTCCGGCGGTGTGGGCCGAGACGCCGGGGCGCGAGGGGGCGCGCGACTTCGAGAACATCCTCCCCGGCGGCGAGATCAAGGGCCTCTACTCGATCCTCACCAACGCCGAGGCGCTCAAGCTGCTGGCGCGCGCCCTCTGGTACGTCGACACGCACTCCGAGGACGTGGTGCCGATGACGGCCGCCGAGCGGCGCGCCGAGGACCGGCCGGGCTCGGTCCCCCTCTCCCGCCTGCCGCACTTCCGGGTGGGGCTCTCCGGCGGCGGCCTGCGCTCGGAGGGCGCCACGGGATGAAGGCGCCCGAGGTCGCGGGGGTGCTCGCCGAGATCGCCATGCTGCTGGAGGTGGTGGGCGGCGACCCCTTCCGCGCCCGCGCCTACCAGAACGCCGCCCGCCGCATCGAGGCCACCGGCGCCGACCTGGTGGACCTCGCCGCGAAGGGGAAGCTGACCAGCCTCCCCGGCGTGGGCGAGGGGATCGCGGCGGTGATCCGCGAGCTGGTGGAGACGGGCGAGAGCTCGCTCTACAACCGCCTGGCCGCGGAGACGCCGGTGGGCCTCTACGACCTGATGCGCATCAAGGGGCTGGGCCCCAGGCGCGTCCGCACCGTCTGGGCCGACCTGGGCATCGACTCGCTCGACCGGCTGGAGGAGGCGGCGCTCGCCGGCCGCCTGGCCCCGCTCCCCGGCTTCGGCGCGAAGACCGAGCAGAAGGTGCTGGAGGGGATCGCCTTCGCGCGCGCCGGGCGCGGGCGGCGGCGGCTCTACGCGGCGCTGGAGATCGCCGAGCGGCTGCTGGACTGGCTGGAGACGCTGGGCGGCGTGTCGAAGGCGGACGTCGCGGGAGAGGTGCGGCGCGACCTGGAGGTGGTGGAGCGGGTCGACCTCGTCGCCGCGGCGAAGGAGCCCGCGGAGGTGCTCGCGGCCTTCCGGGCCCTGAGCGGCGCGGCGCCGGCGGGCCCCCCGGAGCCGGACGCGGCGGAGATCCGCTTCTCGGACGGGCTGGCGGCGCGGCTCACCTGCGTGGCCCCCGACCGCTTCGTGGCCGCGCTGGTGCGGGAGACCGGGAGCGCGGCGCACCTGCGGCAGCTCGAAGAGCGGGCGGAGTCGCTGGGCTTGAGCTTCGCGGAAGACGGGCTGTGGCGCGGCGGGGAGCGGCTCAGGCCCCGGAGCGAGAAGGCGTTCTACCGGGCGCTGGGGCTCGACTTCATCGAGCCGGAGCTGCGCGAGGGGTGGGGCGAGGTCGAGGCGGCGGCGGAGGGGCGGCTGCCGAAGCTCGTCGAGGTGGGCGACCTCAAGGGCACCTTCCACTGCCACACCACGTACTCCGACGGGCGCGCCACGCTGGCGGAGATGGCCGAGGCGGCCCGGGAGCGCGGCTGGAGCTACCTGGGCACCGGCGACCACTCGCAGTCGGCCGGGTACGCGGGCGGGCTCACGCCGATGAAGGTGCGGTCGCAGCGCGCGGAGGTGGACGGCTGGAACCGCGCGCACGGGGGGAAGGGGAAGCGGCGCTTCCGCCTCTTCCACGGCATCGAGAGCGACATCCTCCCCGACGGGCGGCTGGACTACCCCGACGACGTGCTGGCGGTCTTCGACTACGTGGTGGGCTCGGTGCACTCGGCGTTCGGGATCGGGGAGAAGGAGATGACCGACCGCCTGCTGCGCGCCGTCTCCAACCCCCGCCTCACCATCCTGGGGCACGCCACGGGGCGGCTGCTGCTGCGCCGCGACGCCTACCCGGTGGACGTGCGCGCGGTGATCGACGCGGCGGCCGAGCACGGGGTGGCGGTGGAGATCAACGCCGACCCGGCGCGGCTGGACGTGGACTGGGAGAACGCCCGCTACGCCGCCGGGCGCGGGGTGCTGGTCCCCATCAACCCCGACGCGCACTCCACCGCCGCGCTCGACAACGTGCAGTGGGGCGTGCGCGTGGCGAGGAAGGGGTGGCTGGGCGCGCGTGACGTGCTGAACGCGTGGGAACTGGAAGAAGTCGAGGAGCACTTTGCCAAGAGAAAGCAGGCGCGCCCGGCGTGAGCGCACGGCCGAGATCGTCGCGCGGCTGGAGCGGGCGTACCCCGACAGCCGCTGCTCGCTGGACCACGAGACCCCCCTGCAGCTGCTGGCGGCCACCATCCTCTCCGCGCAGACCACCGACGCGGCGGTGAACCGGGTGACGCCGGCGCTCTTCGCGCGCTTCCGGACGGCGGAAGACTACGCGGCCGCCAGCCAGGAGGAGATGGAGGGCTACCTCAAGACGCTCAACTTCTTCCGCAACAAGTCGAAGGCGCTGATCGGCCTGGGCCGGGCGCTGGTCGAGCGCTTCGGCGGCGAGGTGCCGGCGTCGATGGAGGCGCTCACCACGCTGCCCGGCGTGGGGCGCAAGACGGCGAACGTGGTGCTGGGCGTGGGCTTCGGGATCGCCGAGGGCGTGGTGGTCGACACGCACGTGAAGCGCGTGGCCGCGCGGCTGGGGCTCACGCGCGAGGACGACCCGACCCAGATCGAGCAGGACCTGCTGGCGCTGCTCGCGCCCGAGAAGCGGGTGATCTTCACCCACCTGGTGATCGACCACGGCCGCGCCGTCTGCACTGCGCGCCGGGCGTACTGCGAGCGATGCGTGGTGGCCACCCTCTGCCCCACCGCGCCGGCCGTCTACCGCGAGCAGGCGGAGGACTCCGTGGCGAAGGACCTCATGGAAGACGTCGCGCCGCCCGCGCCCGACGTCATGCCCTCCGCTCTCTAACGGCCCATTCCTCGCAGGCGAACAGGGGCGCTGTCCCACCTGGGGCGGGGCTGCCCCGAAGTGAACACTCCGCCGGACGGGCCTCCACGCGGGCCGTCCGGCGGAACTCGTTGTGTCCCTTGCACCTGCACGCCGCTCCCTCCGGGCCGCCGCGGTGGTACGATGCTCGCCCTGGGTCGCTCACGGCGCGCCCGGCCGGTCGTCTTCCTCGAGCGCGCCTCGCCACATCCGCCGCCCGGCGGATGTCCTTTCCGCCAACACCCGAAATCGGGAGATAGTCCCCATGCGCAAGAAGCTCGACCTCGGCTCGCTCCAGGTGTCCTCGTTCTCCACCAGCGGCCTGGCCGCGGCGCAGGCGATCGACACCTACGAGTTCTGCAAGTGTTGCACGGGGTGCGACAGCGGCTGCGGCATCTACTACACCGCCGGCTGCGAGAACAGCGGCACCGGCGGCGGCGACACCGAGGCCCCGGTCTGCTGATCGGCCGACGGTTCCGGCTGCACGAAGCGCGCGGTCTGCGGCTGGGGCGCAGACCGCGCGCTGCACGTTTTGGCGGACTCGCGGTGGAGGCCGCCACGCCTCTTTTCACGCCACGGGATATACAGTAGATTGTCCGTTCCTCCCGCGAAGCTTCGGTTCTCCAGTCCGCCGTCCTCGACGGACGCCGACCCCTGACCGGAGAAGTGCGATGAAGCGCAGGAAGCTCACTCTCGACTCCCTGGCGGTGACCTCGTTCGAGACGTCGATCACGCGGCGCTGGAGCGAGGCCGATACCTATCCCCCGGTCTGCGCGTGCTGCACGGGGTGCGACAGCGGCTGCGGCATCCTGGGCAGCGAGGTCGGCTGCCAGAGTGCCGGCGACAGCGGCGACACCTGTCCGCCGAACTGCTGAGGCGCCGCGAGCGCGCGGAAGGGGCCGCGTCCACACCTGGCGCAGGCCCCTTCCCGTTCTCCTTCCGCGGCAGACGCTGAACGTCCGAGGCGCGGCGGCCGCTCCGCCGTGTCGTTACTCCCCACCACTCCCACCCCCACCAGGAGGACCCGCATGAGCCAGCTCAACCCCGAAGACCTGCACGTGGAATCGTTCGCGACCAGCGCCTCGGCCGACCTCTCCTACCCGGTCTGCTGCACGGGGTGCGACAGCGGGTGCGGCATCAACCCCACCGCCGGCGGCTGCGAGAGCCAGCCGAAGACGTACGAGTTCGTCACCTGCGGCAACCCGGACACGGTCGTCGCCGCCGAGTAGACGATCCGCCACCTCTCGACCGGATCGCGCCATGAGCCTGAACCCCGAGGACCTGCAGGTGGAGTCGTTCGCCACCGCGGAGCCGGACGGCACCGGCTACTGCTGCACCGGCTGCGTGAGCGGGTGCGGGATCAACCCCACCGCCGGATACTGCGAGAGCCAGCCGGAGACGTACGAGTACTGGTCCTGCGGCTGCCCGGACACGGTCGCCGCTGCCGAGTAGGCCGCGCCTGCATCCCTTTCGGACGCGGGCGCGACCCGTTCCGACGCCCCGTGCACCAGCGGAGGAGAACGCCTGGGCCCTCCGGTTGCGCGCCTTATCGTCACCTAGGGCGACAGCATTGGATCCGCAGTGCCGCGATGCTACCTTGCGGCTTCCGAGCCACCTCCCCCACCCCCGACAGGACAACTCCCATGAGCCTGAACCCCGACGACCTGCACGTGGAGTCGTTCGCGACCGCGGACCCGTACTCCACCGGCGGGCGCTGTTGCACCGGCTGCGTGAGCGGCTGCGGCATCAATCCCACGGCCGGCGGCTGCGAGAGCCAGCCGGACACCTTCGGCGCGTACACCTGCGACTGCAACACCACGGTCGTCGCCGCGGAGTAGCGCGGGCGGACCGCACGAGCAGGGGAGCGTGACGAAGGGGCCGCGTCCGACACGGGCGCGGCCCCTTCGCTCATTCCGGCCGCGGGCAGGTGCGCGAAGCGGGCGGACGCAGTAACTTCCGCGTCCCAAGCGCCCGGCGCCGCCCACGCGCCGGGCCGCTTCGTCCGCGGACCCAATAAGACGCAGCACGCCCGGAATCATGCGACGCCCCCTGATCAAGCACCTCCTGGCCGGCGAGGTCCCGCCCGGCAGCCCCGTGACCGTGCAGGGCTGGGTGCGCACCCGCCGCGACTCCAAGGCCGGGATCAGCTTCATCAACGTCAGCGACGGCTCGTGCTTCGCCCCTATCCAGGTGGTCGCGGGCAGCGACCTGCCGAACTACGAGAGCGAGGTCAAGCGCCTGACCGCCGGCTGCTCGGTGCGCGTGGAGGGCGAGCTGGTGGCCACGCCGGGGCGCCCGCAGCCCGTGGAGGTGAGGGCCGCGCGCGTGGAGGTCGTCGGCTGGGTGGACGATCCGGAGACGTACCCGATCCAGCCGAAGGAGCACTCGATGGAGTTCCTGCGCACCGTGGCGCACCTGCGCCCGCGCACGAACACCTTCGGGGCGGTGGCGCGCGTGCGGCACACCCTATCGATGGCGATCCACCGCTTCTTCGACCGGCGCAGCTTCTTCTGGGTGCACACGCCCATCATCACCACCAGCGACGCCGAGGGCGCGGGCGAGATGTTCCGCGTCTCCACGCTGGACCTGCTGCACCTGCCGCGCACCCCCGGGGGCGAGGTCGACTTCTCGCAGGACTTCTTCGGCCGCTCGGCCGCGCTCACCGTGTCGGGGCAGCTGAACGTGGAGGCGTACTGCCAGGCGCTCTCCAACGTCTACACCTTCGGCCCCACCTTCCGGGCCGAGAACTCGAACACGAGCCGGCACCTGGCCGAGTTCTGGATGATCGAGCCCGAGATCGCCTTCGCCGACCTGGACGACGACGCGGACCTGGCCGAGGAGTTCCTGAAGAGCGTCTTCACCGACCTGCTGAACGAGCGCGCCGACGACACGGCGTTCTTCGCCGAGCGGGTGGACCCGGAGTGCGTGAAGCGGCTGGAGGCGGTCATCTCGTCGCCCTTCGAGCGGATGGACTACACCGAGGCGGTGCGCCGGCTGGAGGCGTCGGGGAAGCGCTTCGAGTTCCCGGTGCGCTGGGGGGTGGACCTGCAGTCCGAGCACGAGCGCTACCTGACCGAGGAACTGGTGGGCCGGCCGGTGGTGGTGATGAACTATCCCAAGGAGATCAAGGCGTTCTACATGCGCCTGAACGACGACGGGAAGACGGTGGCCGCCCTGGACGTGCTGGCGCCGGGGATCGGCGAGATCATCGGCGGCAGCCAGCGCGAGGAGCGGCTCGACGTGCTGGACCGGCGGATCGAGGAGATGGGGCTCAACAAGGAATCGTACTGGTGGTACCGGGACCTGCGCCGCTACGGGACGGTGCCGCACGCCGGCTTCGGGCTGGGCTTCGAGCGCGCGATCCTGTACGCCACCGGCCTCGGCAACATCCGCGACGCGATTCCCTATCCGCGCACGCCGGGGAGCGGGGAGTTCTGAGTGCGAAGTGCGAGGTGCGAAGTGCGAAGTGCGAAGTGCGGAACCTGGGGCAGGGTAAATTCCCCTAACGAGTTTCGCTGAGCTTCCTTAATATCAGGGTACGCCACGCTGCCTCGTTGAGCCTGAATGGCGGACGGGCGGCGGGCGTACCTCGTCACATGAGCGGAGGGATTTCCATGGACCCCGTTGCACTCGCCACGATCACATCCGCCGTGTCCGTCCTCGCCACCGAGTCCGCCAAGGGGTTGGCCGGCCAGGCTGGGAAAGACACCTGGGCGCGCATCAAGTCCGTGCTCGGCTGGAAGGAAGATCCTGCGCCCGAGAAGCTCGCGCCTGCGGTCGCCGAGCGGCTGGCTAACGACGACGAAGCGGCACGCACCGTTGTGACGCTCCTGCGGGAGAACGCCAGCGTGGGGAGCGCTGCGGCCATCGTAGGCAACATCAACGCGGAGCGGGTGGTCGTGATCAAGGACCAGACCGTCGCGGGCGACTTCAACATCCAGATGTGACCTCCCATGTCGCCTCGCCGACGGTCTCCTCCGCCCATGCAGGCCGAAAAGCTGGTGTCGGTTCAGGACCCACAGATCCAGGGGGATCTGAACGTCTACGCTGGAGCCGGGCTGCGGGAGCAAATCCCGGTGCACAAGCCGCCGCGAAACCTGCCGCCGCGCCAGGCCACCTTTGCCGGGCGTGAGGTGGAGCTGCGGGAGTTGCACGAGCGGCTCAGCGGTAGCAGGGAGGTAGGGATCACGCAGCAGACGGCGGTGCACGGCCATGGGGGAATCGGCAAAACTTCCTTGGCCGTCGAGTACGGCTGGACCCACTTAGACGACTATCCCGGCGGCGTGTTCTTCCTCAACTGCGACTCGGAGCTGCCGCCTCCCATTGCGGAGTTGGCGCCGCACCTAGGGCTGGAGAGCGCCGAGACAGCCGAGGAGACGGCGCAGCGGGTGAAGGTGCAGCTGGAGACAGGCGGGCCGTCCCTGCTGATCCTAGACAACGTCCGAGGACCGGCGCAGTGGCGCAGCCGAGAATGGAGCCGGCACCTGCCGGGGGAAGCCTGCAGGAGGCTGGTCACCACGCGCGCGGAGTCGCTACCGGGAGTGAAGATGTACCCGCTGGAGCGGCTGTCGAGCGAAGACGGGGTGCGACTGCTGGCCAAATACCGGGACGACGTGCAGGAGAACGAGCCGCTTGCCAAGGCGGTGGTGGAGTGGTTTGACGGTCTAGCGGTCGGGCTGACGGTGGTTGGGGCGTACCTGGCGATGCAGCCGCGACTGTCGTGGCGGCAGTACGTGGACGACTTGGAGCGCAAGGGACTGGGCGCAGTGCGCCAGACGGAGCGGGCGGTGGGCCATTTGCCAGACTACGAGGCACGGGTAGACGCGGTGTTCGATGAACTGCTGGATGCGCTCCCAGCAGAGCAGCGGCGGGCTCTGGAGTACGCCGCGCTACTGCCCGAGGACCAGGTGTACGCGTTGTGGGTTGCCGAGCTGCTGGAGGGAGACGAAGACGTGGAGGTGCCTGAGCTGCCGGGGTACGAGCAACCGGGCGAGGCGGTGGTGTGGGCGTTAGTGGACCGGCAACTCCTGCGGGCACGGGGCGAGGAGAAGGATGTGGTGGGGCTACATCGGGTGCTGCGGCGGCGGGTGTGGGAGCGCCTAGATGAGGGCGGTGCGATGGACCGGCTCGTGAACCAGGTGGCGGAACTGGCGGAGCGGCGTGGCAAGGCATCGCACGACGCGGTGATAGAGGCGACGCTACGGCGCGAGTTGACCCCGCTGATCGCACTGAGCCGGGAGTTGGACACGCTAGGCCGCACCGAGGTGGCGGCCAGCCTGGCTAACTGGATCTCGACCCCGCTCCGCGCATTGGGCCGATTCACGGAGGCTCGCGCGCTGCTCGAAGAATTCGCGCACGCCGAACGGTTGGAGGCTTTGCCAGTCGAGAAAGTGGCCGCTCTGCTATCGAACCTCGCCATGCACCTCCAAGATCTCGGTGAGCTTGCAGAGGCGCGTCGGCGGATGGAGCGGGCAATCGAAATCAAGGAGCAGCACTTCGATCCCGATCACCTCACGCTGGCGGTCAGCTACTCCAATCTTGCCGGAATCCTAAAGGACCTTGGGGAACTGGTGGAGGCGCGGTGGCGGATGGAGCAAGCCATCGAAATCGATGAGCGGCACTTTGATCCCGACCACCCGGTGCTGGCAACCAGCTACTCGAATCTCGCCATGATCCTAAAGAACCTTGGGGAAATGACGGAGGCGCGGCGGCTGATAGAGCGGGTCATCGAGATAGAGGAGCAGCACTTCGATCCCGATCACCCTACGCTAGCGATCAGCTACTCCAATCTCGCCACCGTTCTCTGGGAACTCAGGGATTTGACGGAGGCGCGGCGGCGAATGGAGCGGGCTATAGAGATCAATGAGCGGCACTTCGATTCTGACCATCCCGTGCTGGCGACCTGCTATTCCAACATCGCCATGATCCTCAAGGCCCTCGGAGATTTGGCAGAAGCGCGGCGGCAGATGGAGCGAGCCATTGAGATCGATGAGCGGCACTTCGATCCTGACCACCCCACGCTGGCGGTTAGCTACCACAATCTCGCATGGGTAGAACTGGAACTCGGAAACCAAGAGCGAGCTTGTGCCCTCCTCCACCGCGCCAAAGCTATCTTGGACAAACATTTCACGCCGGCGCATCCCCATGTGAAGATAGTTGCCGCCGCCATTGAGCGCGCGTGCACGGAGCCTCCGGAATAACAAAAACGCTACGCAGCCCGAAGCCCTGCCGTCCGCACCGACCCGCGTCCACACCGAAGGAGCCCGCGCAGGCGGGCTCTTCGCCGTTGTAGCCGCGCCTTCAGGCGCCCATCTCCTTCGGTCCCGATTGACAGATGTGCCAATCTTCGTAAACATTTAGCGCAGCGTCCCTCTTATTGGCAGGCTCTCGCTCCACCTCCCCCGAATCCAATGATGAAGACCAGCGCCGTTCCTCGCGCCCTCGCGCTCGCGTGCGCGGCTCTCGCGCTGCTGTCCGCCGCGCCCGCCGCGGCGCAGGAGGAGTCGGCCGGCACGCCGGCGCGGATGCCGGTGATGAACGACCCGACGGGGGTGGGGGCGCTGGCGGCGGGGGTGCTGGTGCGGCTGCGCAACGCGGGGATGCACGGCACCCGCGGCACCTTCGTGCTGCGCACCGGCCCGGGCGGCGCTGACCCCGAGGTCCGCTTCGTCGGTGCGGACCTGCCGGCCGCCGCGCTGGAGCAGGCGCGCCCCGCGGTCGACGCCTTCCTGGCGCAGTGGAAGGACGGCCGCGCCCACCACGTGAGCTTCCGCGTGGGCGAGGAGACGCTCGCGGTGGTGGCGGGCGACTGGGACTGGGACCTCGACCAGGCGCCCGCGCTCCTCAACGCCCGTCCGATCGAGCGCCGGCTGAGCAGCCTCGCCACCACGCAGGACCGCAGCGTGGCGGCCGAGCGCGGCACCGAGGTGTCGCTGCTGATCAGCCCCGCCGGCAACGTGCTGGCCGTCGCCTTCTCCGAGCCGGGCGAGGATGCGGCCCTGGAGCGCCAGCTCACGGAGGTCGCCTACGCGATGCGCTGGGAGCCCGCCCGCCGCGAAGGGCAGCCGGTGCCCACCTGGATGACCTACCGGTTCGGCCTGCGGCGGCCTTCCTGAGGTGGGTGATCGGGCGAGCGGGCATCCGTGCCGCTGCCGCGCCCGACCCACGTGCCAGGGTGAGAAGATTCTTCGGCCCTGCCGTCATTCGTGTGGACGCCGGTTCTGTGTGATCGGGCCTCAGAATGACAGCGAACACCAACTGATCTCCCAGATTCGGTATGAGACTTACGACCTTCACCGCCGCCCGGGCGCTCGCCTGCGCCGGGCTCGCCCTCTGCGCCTGGACGGCGCCCGCCGCCGCCCAGGAGCAGCAGCCCGCCGACCCGGTGCGCATCGAGGTGGCGGGCGACGACATCGGCGTCGGGCGGCTGGCGGCGGGCGTGCTGGCGGCGCTGCAGAACAACGGGGTGCGCCCCACCCGCGGCATCTTCCTGCTGCGCGCCGACTCGGCCAACGCCAACCTGAGCGGCAGCTTCGCCGGCTCCGACGTGCCGCAGGCCGCCTTCGCCCACGCGCGCCCCGCCATCGCCGCGTTCCTGCGCGAGCGCCCCGGCAGTGGCCCGTTCCACGTGAGCTTCCGGCTTTCCGAGGAGACGCTCGCCGTGGTCGGCGGCGAGTGGGACTGGCGCTGGGACCAGGCGCCGGAGGTGCGCAACGACGCGCGCGTGCAGGAGCTCCTGAACCGCCTGGCCGGCGTCACTTCCGACCAGACCGGCAGCTGGGAGCGCGACACCCAGCTCCTGCTGCTGGTGAGCCCCGCCGGGAAGGTGGTGGTCGCGAGCGTCGAGATCCCCAGCGGCGACTGGGGCGTCGACCAGTACCTGATGAACCTGGCGTACGAGATGCGCTGGAACCCCGCCCGCAAGGACGGGCAGCCGGTCCCCGGCTGGATGCGCTACCGCTTCGGCCTCCGGCGCTACTGATCCCGGACCAGAAACGCAGGCCTCACGCAGAGTCAGCAGAGTCAGCAGAGAAACAAACGCGGCGAGCGGCGGACCGGTCACGGGTCCGCCGCTCGCGCTTCATCCCCCGACCCGTACGGCTACTTCTGCGGCAGCGGCGGGTCGATGTCGTCGTAGATGCGGGCGGCGCGCAGCACGCCGCCGGGGCCGCGCTCGTAGACCGCCACGCCCGCCTGCGGCGGCAGCTCCGTCGTGCCCCAGCGCGTGGCCACGTACTCGATGGCGCAGCGCACCCCGTCGTCCGTCACCGTGCAGTGCCGCAGCGGGATGCCGCCGCCGTTGGAGAAGAGCGCCGTGTAGAAGGCGCGCAGCGCCTCGGTGCCGATGTGCACGAACCGCTCGCCTGCGGGCTCGCGGGCCAGGCCGTTGGGCTCGAAGCAGGCCACCACCGCCTCCACGTCGCCCGCGGCCAGCGCCGCCTGGTAGCGGCCCACCACGTCCGGGATCTCCAGCCCCTCGGCGGGCGGCACCAGCGGCGGCCGCACGGTGTGCTCGCCGCGCACCGGCCAGAGCGTGTGGTAGACCCGCAGCGCGCCGATGCCGCCCCCCTCCGCCGTCTCCCACACGGTCGCCACCGGGAGCTGCACGGGGCGCCCCCCGCTCACCACCGCCAGCACCCCCTCGGCCACGTCGCGCCCCGGCGACTGGGTGACGGCGAACGGCTGGTACGCCAGGCTGAACGGGAGCCCCGTGGGCAGCTCCGGCATCCCGAACCGCGCCAGCATCTCGCGCTGCGCCGCCGCCCCCTCGCCCAGCCACCGCGCGCTCTCGGCCACGAACGCCTCCAGCGCCTCCGCCGTCTCCACCCGCCCGCCGCGCGGATCGTCGATCTTCGGCTCGCCCGCGAAGAGCGCGCGCACCTCCTCCACGTCGCCGGCGGCCAGCGCGTTGAAGTAGCGGGCGGAGGGGTGCTCCATCATCGCCATCAGCTCCATCGGCGAGGGCATGCCGGAGAGCTGCGCCATCGCGCCCAGGTCCAGGTTGGGGAAGCCGCCCGCGGCCGGTCCGCCCGCGCCGCCCAACGCACCCAGCCCGGAGAGGTCACCCAGCCCGGAGAGATCCCCCAGCCCCGAGAGGTCGCCCAGCTTGGAAAGATCCCCCAGCGCGGAGAGGTCGCCCAGCCCGCCCGGGCCGCCCTCGCCGAAGAGCGCGGCGAAGGGGTTCACCTCCTCCTCGTCTTCGGGCCCCACGCGCACCAGCTCCCGCTCGACCTCCTCCGCGTCGCCCTCGCGGATGGAGCCGTAGCCGAGCCCCACGCCGTAGCGGGGGAGCCCCAGCGCGTCGCACAGGTCGGCGTGGCGGGCCTCGGCGAAGACGTACGACTCGCTGTCCGCCGGCGCGCGGAGGATACGCTCCACCGCCTCGGGCTGCGCGTTCGGGCCGCCGATGGCGCGGCAGAGCAGCGCCGCGTCGCCGCCCTCGGGCGGGAGGTCGTCGCCGTCCCAGTAGCCGGGCGTGGAGTCGTAGCGGTCCGCCACCGCGCCGCCCTGGCAGAGGACGTACGCGCAGACGTCGCTGTCGTAGACGCCGACGCCGAGCGCCGGGCACGCGAGCTCCCGCGACAGCTCGGCCGCCAGCTGCTCGTTCTGGCCCGGATCGTCGTCGGCCGCGGCGTCGAAGACGAGGGTGCAGCCCTGCCGCGTGGGCCCCACGTACGCCCGCCGCCCGCGCTCCTCCAGGAGCCCGGCGACGCGGCGCTGCTCGGGCCCGCGCAGGACGATGTGGTTGTAGGAGGAGCCCATTTCGGCCGGTGCAGGTCGCGGGTGAGACGAGGAGCGGGAGGCGCCAAGATGCGGAGCGATCGGGAGGCGGGCAATAGGAGGGGTGACGAAAACGAGCCGGGCCGGCGGTCGCCGGCCCGGCTCGTCGATTCGCGCCCCTGGTGGTCAGCGGCGCGCGCCCAGCTCCACGCCCGCGCGCAGCCCCACGCCGCGCCACCAGCGGTCGCGCTCCACGCGCGAGATCTCGCGCACCACCTGGCTGTTCTGCCACTCCCGGGTGACGTCCGTGAACTCCACGTGGTACCAGTCCATCTCGGCCTCCAGCGTCAGCCGGATCCGTCCCGGGGTGCGCAGCCCGACCCCCGTGGTCAGGTACGGCACGTCGGGGCCGCTCAGCCAGCCGGCCCCCGCGCTCAGCGACAGCGGGACCCGCGGGGTGCCGCCGAGGCGCACCCGCACGTCGGCGGCCAGCCCCGCCGGGTCGCTGCCGAAGCCGGGCTCGCGGGAGGTGTAGACGCCGTTCGTGGGGACGAAGGGATCGAGGGTGCCGGCAACCTCGACCATGCAGTCCGTCGGGTCCGCGAGCACGCCAGCCCGGCCCTCCAGCGCCACCGCGCCCAGCGCCACGCCGGCGCGGAGCTCTCCCGCCGGGTACGTCTCCTTCGAGCATCCCTGCAGGCCTTCCGGCAGGTTGTGCGCGCCGACCGAAAGCCCCGCGTAGGGCTGGAGCCGCGAGAGCAAGCGCTGGCTCGTCTCCTGCGCCGGAGCGGCGGCGGGCCAGGCGGCCAGGACGAGCAGGGTGACGAAGGCGGAACGGCGATCGAGGGTGCGCATCGGGAGAATCCGGGGCGGGAGGTGCGGTTGCGGTGACGATTCCACCCGTAGAACGCGTCCGCTACCGAAAGTGCGACACACCGTCGCGCGTTCATTCCGAATCTGGAAAAACCTCGAGTCTCGCGCACAGTCGGCAGAGCCGACGGAGGGGTTCTCTGCCGACCCTGCCGACTCTGCGTGAGAAAAGTCTTTTGTCGGACTGAGCATCGGGCTACGCCGGCTGCTTGAGCCGCTCCAGGTACTTGCGGCGGAACTTGGCCACCTTGGGCGCGATCACCACCTGGCAGTACGGCTGGCGGGAGTTGTTCCGGTAGTACTCCTGGTGGTAGTCCTCGGCCGGGTAGAACTCCGTCATCGGCGCCACCTCGGTCACGATGGGAGAGTCCCACACCCCTTCCGCCTCCAGCTCGGCGATCACCTCGCGCGCCGTGCGCTCCTGCTCGGGCGAGTGGAAGAAGACCGCCGAGCGGTACTGCGTCCCCACGTCGGCGCCCTGGCGGTTGAGCGTGGTGGGGTCGTGGATGGTGAAGAACACCTCCAGCAGCTCTCGGAAGCTCACCTCGGCCGGGTCGAAGGTGACCTGCACCACCTCGGCGTGGCCCGTGGCGCCGCCGCACACCGCGTGGTAGGTGGGGTTCGGCACGTGGCCGCCCGCGTAGCCGGACACGACCTTCTCCACTCCCCGGAGCTGCTCGAACACCGCCTCCAGGCACCAGAAGCAGCCGCCCGCCAGGGTGGCCGTCTCGCGCTCGCTCGTCTGCATCTATCCCGTCCCTTCTGCTTTGAAGACAACGATCTGCCGTCCACCATGACAATCCGCCGGACGCAGGCGGGGTTCCGGAAACGCACTTCGCACTCAGGACTCAGGACTGCGGTTCTGGGCGTGTCCCTCCGCTGCGCTCCGGGCCGGGCTGCGCGCGCGGTAGGGCACGATACGACCGTGCCCAACCGCGCCGGGCCACCGCCGCGACGAAACCCCGTGTCGCGGCGGCGTCCCGGCCCTGTCGGGCGCGCATCCCT
>DASVWD010000030.1 GCA_036389795.1 Longimicrobium sp. | reverse complement strand
GGGGTCAGCGGTCGAAGTAGCAGAAGCACGAGCCGTCGCTCATGCAGACGCCGCCCGAGTAGCCCAGGGCGATGCAGTTGTTCTGGCACTGGCCCGGCTTGCAGTTGGGCGGGGCCTTCGCCTCGGCGGGCGCGGCCAGCGCCTGGGCGGCGCCGAACGCCAGCGCCGCGGCGACGGCCGCCGTCAGCAGTCCCTTCGGGGTCGCGATCCGTTGCATGGTGAGGCTCCTCCGTCCTGGTGGTGGCGGTACCGGAAGGCGGGAGGGGCGACGCGCGTCCCCTCCCGCCCCCGCGTAAGCGGTCCGGCGACTACTCGATGAAGCAGATGCACTGGTCGTCGATGCAGATGCCGCCCGAGTTGCCCTGGGCGATGCAGTCCTTGCGGCACTGCCCGGCGCTGCAGTTCGGCGGCGCCTCCCGGTCGGCGGGCGCGGCCAGCGCCTGCGCGGCGCCGAACGCCATCGCGGCGGCGACGGCCGCCGTCAGCAGCGCCCTGGGGTTCACGATCCGTTGCATGGTGAAGCTCCTTCCGTCTGGAGGTGACTCCGATCCGCCGCGGAGACGCGCGAGATAGCGGCTCCCTCGCGGCGGGCGCTTCCCCGATGCTCAGGGTGTGATGGTGAAGCAGAGGCACTGCCCGTTCACGCAGGCTCCGCCGTCGAACCCCCGCGCGATGCACCCTTCGCTGCAGCGGGCCTGGTTGCAGGCGCGGGCGGAGGATCCGCCGGCGGGCGCGGCAACGGCCTGCGCCGCGCCGAACGCGAGCGCGGCGGCGATGCCCGCCGGCACGAGCCTCCGGGATATCAACGTCCGCTGCATGGGATCGGTGACTCCTTCCGGTCTGGAGGGTGATGCCCGTGCCGGGGCGGATCAGGTGATGTAGCAGAAGCAGGTGTCCTGGAAGCAGGCACCGCCCGTCTGGCCCTGCGCCCGGCACGCGGCCCGGCACTTGTCGGGGATGCAGGTCCGCTCGGCCGGGGAATCCGCCGGCGCCGCCACCGCCTGCGCGGCGCCGAAGCCGAGGGAGGCGGCCAGTCCAGCGGCGAGCGCCCACCGCTGCAGTCGCATCGTCATCTTCGTCGTCCGTGTCTTCGGGTCGGGAGGGCCGGGCGCGCCCCGGGGCGCCGGGGGCGCGCCCGGCGCGGTCTTCACGGCCCCAGCAGGCAGTCGCAGAAGCGCCCGCCCACGCAGACGCCGGTGGAGCCCGGGATGTTGCGCTGGCACTGCTCGTTGCAGCGCTCGGGGTCGCACCGGGCGGCGGCCGCGCCGGAGGTGCCGGGCGCGGCGGCCGCCTGCGTGGCGCCGAAGCCCAGCGCCGCGGCCACCGCCGCGCCGAACGCCCAGCGCTGCGCGCGCTGCCTCACCTTCGTCATCGTGCCTCCTGGCCAGAGGGTGGGGAATGGACGGCGCGCCCCGGCCGGCGGGGCGCGCCGGGAGCGGCTCACTCGACCGGGATGAAGCAGATGCACATCCCGCCGGAGCAGGTGCCCGAGGCGCCCCGCGCGGCGCAGTAGTCCTTGCACGCGCGCCGGTCGCAGGTGTCGGGCGGCGCCGACGTGCTCGGCGTGGCGAGCGCCTGCGCCGCGCCGAAGCCCAGCGCGCACGCCACCCCCGCGCCGAGCGCCCAGCGCCGCGCGTGGTATCTCACCTTCGTCATCGTGCCTCCTGTCCTTCCAGGGGTGGGGATGGAACGGCGCGCCCCGTCCGGCGGGGCGCGCCGGGAGCGGATCATTCCGTGGGCTGGGTGCAGACGCACATCCCGCCGACGCAGCCGCCGTGGCCCTGGCATGCGTCCCTGCACTGGCGGATGTTGCACGTGTCGGGCGGGGACTCGCGGGCCGGCGTGGCGAGCGCCTGCGCCGCGCCGAAGCCCAGCGCGCACGCCACGCCCGCGCCGAGCGCCCACCGCCGCGTCCGCCGCATCGCTTTCGTCATCCTGCTCCTCCTGGGTTGCGGGTGATGGTTCCGGGCTCACACCGGGAGCCGGCACAGGCAGTTGCCGTCCACGCAGCTGCCGCCCTCGGCGCCGCGGTTGATGCACGAGCGGTTGCACGAGTCGGGCATGCACGCGCGCCCGCCGGCGTCGTCCCGCGGCGCGGCGAGCGCCTGCACCGCGCCGAAGCCCAGCGCGGCCACGAGCGCCGCCGGGGCGAGCCCCCGGCGCAGCATCCGGTTCAGCCGATCCATGATGGGCCTCCTTTTCGGGAGATGGGGGGAAGCGCGCCGCCGCCGCCCGGTCGGGGCGAGCGGCGGCGGGAAGAGCGGCCTCACGGCGCGGCGATGTAGCAGACGCAGCTCCCGTTGCCGAGACACGTGCCGCCGAACGCCCCGATGGCGCGGCAGGCGCGGTCGCAGAGCTGGGGGTTGCAGACCCGGGCGGCGTCTCCCACGTCCCGCGCGGGCACGGCCACCGTCTGCGCGGCGCCGAACCCGAGCGCCAGGGCGACGGCAGATGAACAGATTGAACGGGTGGGATTTGCGCTCGAGCGCATCCGTTTCCTCCTCCCGGGGGGAAGCCAGCCCTCCCGCGAATGTACCTGGCGGAAATTGGGGCCGCAAAAGTGTTGCCGGTGCGAAAAACGTCCCCTCCCTGGCCGCGGCTTGCGCCCGGGCGGCCGCGCGCCCATCCTCCCGGTTTCGCAGGGACGAGCGACCGCCACCAGGAGAGCAT
Source organism: Longimicrobium sp. (assembly GCA_036389795.1). NCBI lineage: Bacteria > Pseudomonadati > Gemmatimonadota > Longimicrobiia > Longimicrobiales > Longimicrobiaceae > Longimicrobium > Longimicrobium sp. The sequence continues at coordinate 11,593 of DASVWD010000030.1, read as the reverse complement.
CGTGAGCGACGACGGGATGACCACCACCCCCTCCGGGCTTCAGTACCGGGACGAGGAGGTGGGGACGGGGCGCGAGGCGAAGCGCGGGGACCACGTCACGGTCCACTACACGGGGACGCTGGAGAACGGGCGCAAGTTCGACAGCAGCCGCGACCGCAACCGCCCCTTCGAGTTCGACCTGGGAGCGGGGATGGTGATCCGCGGCTGGGACGAGGGGGTGGCGGGGATGAAGGTGGGTGGCCGGCGCCGGCTGGTGATCCCGCCCGGGCTGGGCTACGGCTCGCGCGCCGTGGGCCCGATCCCGCCCGACTCGACGCTGGTGTTCGAGGTGGAGCTGCTGGACGTGCGCTGAGGAGGCCGGGTCTGGTGGAGCCGCCTCCCAGCCTCCTCGCGGCGGCGGGGGCCCTCACCCGCCGCCTTAGAGCGGCAACCCTCTCCCAACTTCGGGAGAGGGTGGACTTTACGAGGCTAGCGGGGGACGGGGGATCGGTGCCGGCTGTTCCCTGTCCCCTGTCCCCTATACCATTGCGGTTGCGTGAGGGATGCGCGCCCGACAGGGCCGGGACGGCGCCGCCACGGGGGTTTCGTGGCGGCGGTGGCCCGGCGCGGTTGGGCAACGTTGTTTGTTGCCCTACCGCGCGCGCAGCCCGGCCCGGAGCGCAGCGGAGGGACACGCCCGAACCAGAAGTGCGTTAGTGCGGAAGTGCGGAAGTGCGGAACTGCTCCGGTCCCGACGCACTCACGCACTCACGCACTCACGCACTCAGCGCACCGACCGCAGCGTGGTGGGCGGGAGGCGCTCCAGGTAGACCTGCACGCCCTGCGCGACCTCGACCCGCTCGGCCACCCACCCCTCCCACATCTGGTAGCGCACGCGCGTCCACTTCACGCCGGGCCCGGCCTGGTCGCCGTTGCCGCAGACGATGCCGACGCGGTCGCCCTCGTGGAGGATGAAGAGGAGCTTGGCGGCGTCCTTGGGCTCCACGCGGAGCTGCAGCTCGGGCACGCGCACCACGGCGTCGCCGCAGCCGGGCTGGCCGGAGGTGAAGGCGCTGGCCACCGGCGGCGCGTTGTGCTGCCGCCAGGCGCCCACCGCCACCACGGCGATCAGGGCGGCCGACACGCAGCCCGACGCGACCGCCCAGCGGATGCGGCCGCGGTCCACCAGGAAGACGGCGGCGGCGAGGGCCACGACGCCGGCGGTGCCGGCGAACGCGGGGTGCAGCACGAGCTCGAGGAAGTCCTTCATCGTTGCGGCTCCAGCCGGGAGTTCCCACCTGCGTGCCGGGGGGCTACGCAAGTACGATGCACGCCCGCCGGAGGGGCGGCCCGGACCGGCGGAGCTGACCCGCGGCACCCGGGCGCGCCGCCCGGGTATCAGGTCCCCGACTTCCCCCGCCACCGCCGCACAGCGTTCGCGAACTGTCGCCTATCTTGCGGCGGGGCAGGGGGTTCCTTGACAACGGAGCGGGCGTTGGATAATTCATCACGCGACGGGCGCGTCCGCGCGGATTCGCGCGGGCGGTCTCATGATCGGCGGAGGGATCGCCGGTTCAATCTTTCCCGCCGCTCGGTGAGGGCGGGTTTTGTCTATCCTTAGGCGAGGGTTTCATTCAATGGGTCAGACCGCGATCTTCGTGGACGGCGGGTACTTCGACCGCGTGTCCCGCGACTGTGGGTCCCCGCGCATCGACTTCGGGAAGCTGGCGAGCGAGCTCTCGAAGCCCGACGACCTGCTGCGCACGTACTACTATCACTGCCTCCCCTACATGAGCCCGGTGCCCACGCCGGAGGAGGAGGAGCGCTACGCCGGGAAGCAGCGCTTCTTCAGCGCGCTCAACCGCCTGAACCGCTTCGAGGTGCGCGAGGGGAAGCTGGAGTACCGCGGGACCGACCGCGAGAGCAACCGGCCGATCTTCGAGCAGAAGCGGGTGGACATCTACCTGGGCGTCGACCTGATCATGCTGGCCACCAAGCAGCGCATCCACCGCGCCATCCTGGTCACCGGCGACAGCGACTTCCTCCCCGCCATCCGCGCGGCCAAGAACGAGGGGGTGCTGATCCACCTGTACCACGGCAGCGGCCCCCAGCAGCCGCACCGCGACCTGTGGGAGGAGGCCGACGACCGCACGGTGATCACGCCCGAGCTGCTGCAGAAGTTCCTGCTCTCCGAGCGGCAGCCGGTGGTCAACGAGGAGAACTTCGGCAACTACCAGACTCCGGTGGCGCGGACGCGCAGCTACGGCGGCGCCTCGCACTCGCAGCAGCAGCAGCAGTCGTCGTACGCCGACCGCTACGCCGGCGGGCGCGGCTGGCCCGAGGGGCTGCCGGTGGTGGACGACGAGGAGGAGTCCTGAACGGCAAGTGCCAAGTGCTTCGTCCTTGGTGCTTTAGATGATGGATGACGGAGGAGCCCGCCGGCCATGGTGCCGGCGGGCTCCTTTCGCGTGCGGCGGCGAGGGCTAGAACCCCAGCTCGTCGTCGACGTCGTCGGCGCCGGACGCCTCGTCCTCCCCCGCGTCCTCGTCTTCCTCCTCCTCGTCCTCACCGGCTTCGCCCTCTTCCTCGTCGCCGTCGTCGTACAGGTTCTCGGCGACGCTGATGGTCAAGGTGGCGCGGGTGCCGCCCGGGCGCTCCATCAAAAGGCGCAGGAAGTCCGGGAGCGCCAGCTCCTCGTCGTCGCCGTCGACGTGCACCAGGAAGCTGCGCTGGTACTCGGGCGGGGTGGCGTCGTAGACGCGCTGCACCAGCTCGATCACCGCGCCGTCGATGTCGGCCAGGCGGTGCAGCAGCTCGCTCTTGACCTCGGCGTAGCGCGCGGAGGCCTCCTCGGCCGCGCTGAGCACGCTGTCGATCCGCTCGAAGGGATCCGGCTCCGGATCGGGAGCCCGCTTCCGCGCCATGGGCAGATCAGGAGAGAAGGGGGAACTAAACGCAGTGTAAAGATTGCGCGGGACGGCTCTCGCGCAAGGATTCGATGCCGGGGGCTCGACGGTGTCCGCCCGGACCGGCTTCGTCTCGCCGCCGCCGCCCGCCCGGTCGCACGCCTTCTCCCGGTCTCGCCCGAGATGCTTGACGCCAAACCAGGAACGCCATACCGTGCTTTGACCCCTTCCGCGCCGTTGCGACGATGAGTTCATGCGCTTTTCCGGATCCGCCGTTCTGGCCGCGCTCGCCTGCCAGGCAGCCACGGCTCCCATCCTCGCGCAGCGCGCCGTCTCGCTCGTTCGCGTCAACTCGGTCCAGGTGGTGGGCCGGGAGGCGGAGCTCGGCGCCATCGCCATGACGAGGGTGGGGCCGCAGGGCAACGTCTACGCGGCCGACTACCTGAACGCGCGCGTCGTCGCCTTTTCCCCGGAGGGCCGGCTCCTCTGGACGAGTGGGCGCAAGGGGCGGGGCCCGGGAGAGTTCCAGCTCCCGTACCGGGTCGACCCCCGCCCCGACGGCGGCCTCCTGGTGCTGGACGCGGGGACCAGCGAGGTGACGCTGCTCAACGCGCGGGGGCGGTTCACTGCCCGGTACCGGCTGCCGTTCCGCTTCGACCAGCCGGACGCGATCGTGGGGCTCCCGGACGGACACCTCGTGATCTCGGGCACCACGTTCGCGGAGCCGCGGGCACGCCGCTACGGAATCCACCGGTTCCGGGTCTCCGGGGCGGAGCTCAAATACGTGGGGTCGTTCGGTCCGCTGCCGCGGGTGCGCAACCCCCTGGTGCTCCAGAGCTGGGGCGCGGGCTCCGCCACTCGCGCGGCGAACGGCGACCTGCTGTACGCCCTGCGCATCCCCTTCGAGGTCCACCGGTTCGATCCCGCGGGGCGCCCCCGGGAAGTCGTCCGCTATCCGTTCCGCACCCGGGGCACTCCCGACGACGCGGAAACGGTCGTCGTCACCGAGAAGGAAACCACGTACTCCTCCACCGACGCCGACGTGGAGCGCCCGGGGGCGGCGTTCGAGCTCCCGGGCGGGCTGCTGGTGGTGACCCGCAGCTCGCGCGACACGCGGCACTGGGACTTCTTCCGCGGCGGCCGCTACCTCGGCTCGCAGCGCATCGAGCGCGACTGGGGCGGCGTGGCCGGCTACGATCCCGCCCGCGGCTTCCTCTGGATGGCCGGCACCCTGGACGACGAGCCCGTCCTGAGGCGCCTGAGCATCACCGTGGCGGTCCCCCCCTCCACCCGAGCCCGGGAGTGATCATGAAACGGACTCTCTTCTCGCTGCTGTGCGCGGCGGCCGCCCTCGCGCTCGCCCCCGGGGCGGCCGGCGCCCAGTGCGACTCCAAGTGCTTCCGCATCCGGCAGGAGGACGGCGACGTCTACGGGTGCCTGGGGGGTCTCGACCAGTTCACCTCCTGCCGCCTCTCGCCCACCAGCGGCAGCTGCACCACCGCGCAGTGCTACAGCACCCTGCTCACCGACGCGGACGGCGCGCCGCTCGCGGCGGTCCGCAGCTGCTCCAAGGACGGAGGCAAGACCGTGCTCGTGGCCTTCGGGGGCAAGCAGGGGCGGAAGACCGCGGCCGCCGCGGCGGCCCGGCTGGCGGCGGAGCGGCCCCCGGCAGGACGGTCCAGTCCGTCGAGGGCGGAAGAGTAGGCCCGGCGGCTCGTTGCGGGCACGACGGCGGCGGGCGCCCTCCTCGCGCGGCGCCCGCCGCCGTTCGCATCCCGCTCGCCGGTCTCGCGACGCGTCAGCCGTGGAAGGGGAGGAAGAAGAAGGCGATGCCCAGGATCACGTAGACGGCCAGGAGCTGCACGCCCTCCATCCAGTGGCTCTCGCCGTCGTGGGAGATGAACGACATGATCCCGGCGGCGGCCGAGACCGCGAGCACCTCCAGGGGGGTGAAGATGAGGTCCAGCGGCCGCGGGCCGATCAGGTAGCTCAGGAACACCAGCATCGGCGCCACGAAGAGCGCCACCTGGATCGACGAGCCCACGGCGATGTTGATGGCCACGTCCATCTTGTTCTTGGCCGCCATGATCACCGCCGTGGAGTGCTCGGCCGCGTTGCCGATGATGGCCACCACGATCACGCCCACGAAGATCTCGCTCCACCCCAGCCGCTCGGCCGTCACCTCGGCCGCGCCCACCAGGAACTCGGCCATGAACGCCACCCCCGCCGTAGCCGCCAGCAGCAGCAGCACCGGCTTCCACATCGGCGTGTGGGCGAAGCGCTCCGGCTCGCCCTCGTCGGCCTCGGGCGTCACGTCGCCGGCGTAGAGGTGCCGGTGCGTCTTGAGCGTGAACCACAGGCTCAGGACGTAGGTGACGATGAGGACGATCGAGATCTCCAGGCTCAGGTTGAGCTCGGCCGCCGTGGCCGCGGCCGCCGGCGAGCCGCTCCCGGCCACCAGCGCGTGGAAGACGGCGGGCACCAGGAGCCCCACCACCGAGAGCACCAGGAGCGTGGTGCCCAGGCTGGCGGCGGTGGGGTTGAAGCGCTGGATCGGGAAGCGAGCGCCGCCCACCAGCGTGGCCAGCCCGAACACCAGCAGGATGTTGCCGATGATGGAGCCGGTGATCGACGCCTTCACCAGGTCGTAGAGCCCCGCGCGCAGGGCCACGATGGCGATGATGAGCTCGGCCGCGTTGCCGAAGGTGGCGTTCAGCAGGCCGCCCACGCCTTCGCCCATGCGCTCGGCCAATTCCTCGGTGGCGTGCCCCATGAGCCCGGCCAGGGGGATGATCCCCAGGCACGAGACCACGAAGATGGCGATGGCGCTCGAGTGGAAGACGAACTCCATCAGGAACGCCACCGGCACGAACACCAGCAGCAGGTTCAGGAGGTTGCCCCCCAGCAGCTTCTTCACCAGTCCGGCCATGGTCCCCAGGTCTCGTGTCGGAGGGCGCGCGCAGGGTCGTGCAGATTACGCGGGCGGCGGGACGGACGCAACAGAAGTGCGAAAGTGCCGGGTGCGAAAGTGCGAAAGTATGAAGTACGGGATACGGCGACGGTACGAGGCAGCTGGCGAGGATCGGAGGTGGAAAAGACCGGACCGCAGTCCCCACTCCCGCACTTTCGCACTTTCGCACTCACGCACTTCCCCTCCGACTTCCCCCGACGCCCGTTTCTTGCATCTTCAAAGGGGTCTTTTCAGCACTCCGGGGAAGCGCGACCACCCACCCGCGGCCGGTATGAGCACGACGACGATCCTCGTGGTCGAGGACAACGCGGACAACCGCGACATCTATACGACGTTCCTGCGGCACCACGGCTACGAGGTGGCCGAGGCGGGCACCGGCGATGAGGGCGTGCGGCTCGCGCGCGAGATCCTCCCGGCCGTCGTGCTGATGGACATGAGCATGCCGGGGATGGACGGCTGGGAGGCCACCCGCGTGCTCAAGGGCGACACCGCGACCGCCGCCATCCCGATCATCGCCGTCACCGCGCACGCCATGGCCGACGACCGCCTCCGCGCCGAGGAGGCCGGCTGCGACGCCTACCTGGCCAAGCCCGTGGAGCCCCGCCGCGTCCTGGAAGAGGTGGAGCGCCTCCTGGCGGGCGCCCCCGCGCCCTCCGACTGACCCGCCGGCCCCCTCCCTGCCCTCCCCCGCATGACCGACCTCGCCCCGGCCGCCACGGGGCTCTCCGCCGCCCTGATCGCCGCCAGCCCCGACGGCGTCTTCGCCCTGGACCGCGAGCTCCGCGTCACGGCCTGGAACCCGGCCATGGAGCGGCTGTCGGGGGTGCCGGCCGCGGCCGCGCTCGGGCGCGCCGTCCGCGAGGTCCTCCCCTGGCTGGACGAGCTGGGCGGGGCGGAGCTGGCCCGGCGGGCGCTGGCGGGCGAGGAGCCCGTCTCCCCCGACTGGCTCTTCGGCGCCGGGAGCGGGCGCTCCGCCTGGGTGGAGGCGCGCTGGGCGCCGCTCCGCGACCCGGCGGGGGAGGTGGTGGGCGCGCTGGCCGTGCTGCGCGACGTCACCGAGCGGCGCCGGCGGGCCGAGGAGAGCGAGGAGCGCTTCCGCACCCTGGCCGACACGGCGCCGGTGATGATCTGGCTGGCCGACACCCGCAACCTGGGCACCTACTTCAGCCGCCCCTGGCTCGAGTTCACCGGGAGGGCGCTGGAGGAGGAGCTGGGGGCGGGGTGGGTCGAGTCGGTCCACCCCGACGACCGCCGGCGGGCGGCCGCCTACTGCCAGGAGCGCTTCGACCGGCGCGAGGAGTTCCGCATGGAGTTCCGCATGCGGCGCCGGGACGGCGAGTGGCGCTGGGTGCTGGACCACGGCATCCCCCGCTGGGGCGCGGGCGGCGAGTTCCTGGGCTACGTGGGCTCCTGCGTCGACATCACCGACCGGCGCCGGGCCGAGGAGGCGCTCCGGCACAGCGAGGAGCGCTACCGCTCGCTGGTGGAGGCCAGCACCCAGATGGTGTGGCTCACCGACGCGGAAGGGATGGTCGACGACATGCCGTTCTGGCGCCAGCTCACCGGGCAGACGCCCGAGGAGGTGCGCGGCGCGGGGTGGGCGGCGGCCGTCCACCCCGACGACCGCGAGCGGGTGCTGGCGGCGTGGTGGCGGGCGTGCGAGGCGAAGGGCGTCTACGAGGCCGAGTACCGGCTGCGGATGCGCGACGGCGGCTACCGCTGGTTCTCCGCCCGCGGCGTGCCGGTGCTCGACCCCGACGGGGGCATCCGCGAGTGGGTGGGGCTCTTCAACGACGTGCACGCCCGCAAGGCGGCCGAGGCCGCGGCGGCCGAGGCGCGCCGCGAGGCCGAGGCGCGCGCCGCCGAGGCCGCCCGCCTGGCCGGGGAGCTGGCCGAGCAGGCCGCCGCCCTCCGGCGCGAGGTGGAGGAGTCGGAGATGCTGACCGAGGAGCTCGTCGCGATCAACCGGGAGCTCACCGCCGCCTCGGCCCGCGCCGAAGAGGGGCGGCGCCGGCTGCAGGTGCTGGCCTCGGCCAGCGGCCGCCTGGCCGCCTCGCTCGACTACCGCGAGACGGTGCAGACGGTGGCGCGGCTGGTGGCCCCGGAGCTCGCCGACTGGTGCTTCGTGGAGGTGCAGGAGGAGCCCGGCGGCCCGATCCGCATGCTGGCCGCCGCCCACGCCGACCCGGCGATGGTGGAGCTGGCCTTCGAGATCCTGGGCCGCTACCCGATCCGCCCCGGCGACCCGCACGGCACCGCGCGGGTGCTGCGCACCGGCGAGCCCGAGGTGGTCCCCGACATCCCGCCCGAGTTCTTCGAGCTCCTGGGCCACGACGACGAGCACCGCCGGCTGCTGGCCCGGGTGGGCTTCCGCTCCGCCATCTCGGTCCCGCTCGCGGTGGCGGGGCGCACCTTCGGGGTGCTCTCCCTGGTGCAGGCCGAGTCGGGGCGGCGGCTCGGCGAGGCCGACCTGCCGCTGGCGCAGGAGCTGGCCCACCGCGCCGCCGTGGCCATCGAGAACGCGCGGCTCTACCAGGAGGCGCTGGCCGCCAACCGCGCCAAGGCCGGGTTCCTGGCCACCATGAGCCACGAGCTGCGCACCCCGCTGAACGCCATGATCGGCTACGTGGACCTGCTGCTCCTGGGGATCCCCGAGCCGCTGGGCGAGGGGGCGCGCGCCCAGGTGGAGCGCATCCGCCTGGCGTCGCGCCACCTGCTGTCCATCATCGAGGAGATCCTCACCTTCTCGCGGGTGGAGGCGGGGCGCGAGACGGTGGAGGCCGAGGAGGTGGACCTGGCCGCGCTGGTGGGCGAGGTGAGCGCCATCATCGAGCCGCTGGCGGCCGCCCGGGGGATCGCCTTCCGCGCGCCGGAGCGGCTGGACCCGCCCACCCTGGCCACCGACCCGCGCAAGCTGCGGCAGATCCTGGTGAACCTGCTGGGCAACGCGGTGAAGTTCACCCGCGAGGGCACGGTCTCGTTCGAGGTGGAGCGCGAGGGAGGCCAGGTGCTCCTGCACGTGCGCGACACGGGGATCGGGGTGGAGCCGCGCCTGCACGAGGCGATCTTCGAGCCCTTCCGCCAGGTGGACGACGCCAAGACCCGCAGCGCCCCGGGCACCGGCCTGGGGCTGGCCGTGAGCCGCCGCCTGGCCCGCCTCCTGGGCGGTGACATCACCGTCGCCTCCGCGCCCGGGGAGGGGAGCACGTTCACGGTGCGGCTGCCGGGAGGAAGTGCGTGAGTGCGAAAGTGATCGTACAGTGCTGCAACCCTTCCTTTCCATCCGACGTAATTCCCGCCGGAACCACCGAGGGACTCCGACCACGCGCAACATGTTCACCCGCTGCATCTTCTGCCGGTCGCCGCTGGGGGCGAACGAGACGCTGGAGCACTTCCCGCACGGGCGGAGGCTGGCGTTCGACCCGGCGCGCGGGCGGCTGTGGGCCGTCTGCGGCGCGTGCCGGCGGTGGAACCTGGCGCCGTTCGAGGAGCGCTGGGAGGCGCTGGACGAGCTTGAGCGGCTGACCACCGGCGGCGCGAAGCTCCTCGCGCAGACCGACAACGTCGCGCTGCTGCGCGCGGGTGGGCTGGAGCTGGTGCGCGTGGGGCGGGCGCCGCTGGCGGAGGAGGCGTGGTGGCGCTACGGGCGCGAGCTGCTGCGCCGCCGCGGCCGGGCCTGGCTCCTGTTCACGCTCGACCTGCTCGTGCTCCCCGTCTTCTACTCCTCCGCCCGCGCGGGGAGGTTCGGGAGCGTCGCCTGGCGGGGCGCCTCGGCGTGCGCGCGCTGCGGCGACCCCCTCACCGCGCTCGGCTTCCGGCGGGCGGGGGAGGCGGTCCTCGTCCCCGGCCCCGGCGGCGAGGTCTCGCTGCACCTGCCCTGCCCCGTCTGCGGCCCCGTACGCGAGCCCGCCGGGCACCTGCTGGCCGGCGCCGACGCCCGGCTCCTGCTGCGCCGCGTGCTCGCCTACAACCACTTCTCCGGCGCGTCGAGCGAGCTGGTGCGCGCCGCCGCCGGGGCGATCGAGGAGGCCGGATCGGCGGAGGGCTTCACCCGCGCGCTCGCCGGCCGGCGCACCGCGCTCGACCGGCTGGAGGCGGCCGCTCCCGCGCAGGCGGTGGCACTGGAGATCGCGCTCAACGACGAGACGGAGCGGCGGCTGCTCCAGGTGGAGGCCGCCGAGGTGGAGCGGCAGTGGCGGGAAGAAGAAGAGGTCGCGGCCATCGCCGACCGCGAACTGGTCTTCCTCCCCGGCCCGGAGCCGCCGCCGGCGCATTGAGATCCAGGGGACGAGCGGGCGATGTACACGCGCTGCACCTTCTGCCACGCCGCGCTGGCCGCGAACCAGACGCTGGAGCACTTCCAGGTCGGGCGGAAGATTGCCTTCGATCCCGCGCGGGGGCGGCTGTGGGCGATCTGCATCGCGTGCGGGCGCTGGAACCTGGCGCCGATCGAGGAGCGCTGGGAGGCGCTGGACGAGCTGGAGCGCGTGGCCGCCGACCGCGCCCGCCTCCTCTCGCAGACCGACAACGTGGCCCTGCTGCGCGCGGAAGACCTGGAGCTGGTGCGCGTGGGCCGGGCCGATCTGGGCGAGGAGGCGTGGTGGCGCTACGGCCGCGACCTGCTGGCGCGCCGTAAGCAGTCGTACGTGATCCAGGGACTCACGGTCGCGGGGATCGTGGCCCTGTCGATCGCCACCGGCGGCACGGGCGGGCTGTTCTACTACGGCCAGACGGGAATCGGGATCTCGCTGGCGCGCTGGTGGAAGTTCGGGAGCGTGGCCTGGCGCGGCGAAACCCGCTGCCTCCAGTGCGGCGCCGAGCTGCGCCAGGTGCGCTTCGGCGAGACGAAGGGGCTCCGGCTCACCTCCGTGGGCGAGGAAGGCATGGTGCTCCGGCTGCACTGCCCGCGCTGCGGCTCGCGGCGCGGCGACAGCAGCGTCGAGATCGCCGGTCTCGACGCCGAGCACCTGCTGCGCCGCAGCCTGGCGTGGCACCACTTCCACGGCGCCTCGGAGAAGCGCATCGGCGAGGCGGCGCGCGCCATCCGGCAGGCCGGCTCGGTCGAGGCGGTCACCCGCATGATGGCGGGGCGCGGACTGCGTCTCGGCGTGATCGAGAAGAAGGACCGCACCCACGCCATCGCCCTGGAGATCGCCGTCAACGAGGAGACCGAGCGCAAGCTGCTGCAGCTGGAGCTCGCCGAGCTGGAGCGGCGCTGGAAGGAGGAAGAGGAGATCGCGGCAATCGCCGACCGCGAGCTCTCCTTCCTCCCCGGCCTCGACCGCATCCTGAGGCGCACGTCGGTGAAGGAGTAATACCACGTTTCCGAGCATTGTTCTGGTTCGCGAGAAACAGATTGGCATCACACAGAGGACACGGAGGACACGGAGAGAACTTCAATCTCTTCCGCTGTTCCTCTGTGTTCTCTGTGCCCTCTGTGTGAGACCTTTTCAAGGCTGATACCCGAACGATTCCCTGCGAAATGGTATCACACAGAGAAACAGAGGAACAGAGAAACCCGAAGTCCTCTCTGTTTCTCTGTTTCTCTGTGTGAGGCGTTTCAGGACCTATTCCCGAACGATGCTCTGCAAGGTGGTATGATACCACGTTTCCGAGCATTGTTCTGGTTCGCGAGAAACAGATTGGCATCACACAGAGGACACGGAGGACACGGAGAGAACTTCAATCTCTCCGCTGTTCCTCTGTGTTCTCTGTGCCCTCTGTGTGAGACCTTTTC
>DASVWD010000029.1 GCA_036389795.1 Longimicrobium sp. | reverse complement strand
GCGGCCGCGCGCCGGGCGCCGGCCGCGCCGGCCGCGGACGTGCGCTGGCACGCGGCCGACCTGCTGCTCCCCGGCGAGCCGGAGCGGCTGGTGGCGCGGGTGCGCCCCGAACGGCTCCTGCACCTGGCCTGGAGCGTGGAGCCGGGCGCGTTCTGGCGCGCTCCCGAGAACCTGGACTGGGTGGGCGCGAGCCTGGCGCTCGCGCGCGCGTTCGCGGAGCGGGGCGGCCGCCGCGCCGTCTTCGCGGGCACCTGCGCCGAGTACGAGTGGAGCGGCGGCCGCTGCCGGGAGCGGGAGACCCCGCTGGTGCCGGCCACGCTGTACGGCGCGGCGAAGAAGGCGGTGCACGAGGTGGTGGAGGTGTACGCCCGGGAGGCCGGCGTGAGCGCCGCCTGGGGGCGGATCTTCCTCCTCTACGGCCCCCACGAGCCGCCCGGCCGGCTGGTGTCCTCCGTGGCGCGCGCCCTGCTGCTGGGCGAGCCCGCGCCCTGCTCCCGGGGCGGGCAGCTGCGCGACTTCCTGCACGTGGCCGACGTGGCCGGCGCCTTCGCCGCGCTCCTGGAGAGCGGAGTGGAGGGGCCGGTGAACGTCGCCTCGGGCGAGGCGGTGCCGGTCGGCGAGGTGGTGGCGCGCCTGGCGGAGGCCGCCGGCCGCCCCGAGCTGGTGCGCTGGGGCGAGCTGCCGGAGCGCCCCGGCGACCCCGCGCTCCTGGCGGCCGACGTGGCCCGGCTGCGGGGCGAGGTGGGCTGGGCTCCGCGCTACACGCTCGCCCGCGGGCTGGAGGAGACCGTGGCGTGGTGGCGCTCCGAGCTCGCCGGGCGGCGCCCGGGGAGGGCGGCGTGAGCGCGGCCGCGTGCCCGGTGTGCGGGAGCGGCGAGGTGGAGGAGTTCCTCCGCCGCGAGGCCGTCCCCGCGCACCAGAACCTGCTGATGGAGTCCGAGGACGCCGCGCTCGCCGCGCCGCGCGGCGACCTGCGCCTGGCGTGCTGCCCCCGCTGCGGGTTCGTCCACAACCGGGCGTTCGACCCGGGCCGCCTGAGCTACGGCGCCGGGTACGACAACACCCAGACCTGCTCGCCGTCGTTCCGCGCGCACGTGGAGGGGCTGGTGCGGCACCTGGTGGAGGAGCGCGGGGTGCGCGGCTGCCACGTGGTGGAGGTCGGCTGCGGGCAGGGCGACTTCCTGCGGCGGGTGGTGGAGGCGGGCGGCCCGGGGACCACCGGCACCGGCTTCGACCCGGCCTACACGGGGCCGGAGCGCGACCTGGACGGCCGGGTGAGCTTCCAGCGGCGCTTCTACGGGCCCGGGTGCGCCGGCGTCCCGGCCGACGTGGTGGTGTGCCGGCACGTGATCGAGCACGTGCCCGATCCCGTGGGGCTGCTCACGGCCGTGCGCGCCGCGCTCAGAGGCTCGGCCGACGCCCGCGTCTTCTTCGAGACGCCCACGGTGGAGTGGATCCTGCGCAACCGGGTGGTGTGGGACTTCTTCTACGAGCACTGCTCGTACTTCACCGGCCGCTCGCTGGCCGCCGCCTTCGAGGCCGCCGGCTTCGCCGCGCGGGAGGTGCGCCACGTGTTCGGGGGGCAGTACCTCTGGCTGGAGGCCGCGCCGGCGTCCGCCCCCGCGGCCGCGCCGGGCGACGGCGGGGAGGTGCTGCGGCTGGCCCGGGAGTTCGCTGCGGCCGAGCCGGAGGTGCGCGCCGCCTACCACGCGCAGCTGGCCGAGTGGGGCGGGAAGGGCGGCGTGGCGCTCTGGGGGGCCGGGGCCAAGGGGGCCACCCTGGCCGACCTGATCGACCCCGACCGGCGGCTGGTGGCGTGCGTGGTGGACCTGAACCCGCAGAAGCAGGGGCGCTACCTCCCCGGCACCGGCCACCCGATCGTGGACTTCCGCCGCCTGGGCGCGCTGGGGGTGAAGACGGCGGTGCTGATGAACCCGAACTACCGCGCCGAGAACGAGCGGCTCCTCCGCGAGGCGGGGCTGGACGTGGCGCTCACCGAGCTGACGGAGCCCGTGCATGCTGGTAGAGGTTGACGAGCAGGAGGCCACCCTGGTGCACCACACGCCCCAGGGCCCGCGGCAGGTCCCGCTGTACTCCCGCGAGGGGTTCGAGCTGCTGTCGCGCCTGTGGGTGAAGGCGGGGTGGAGCCAGCGCTACTCGTACACCTTCAGCTGGCTGGGCCGCCCGGTGATCCAGCTCCCCGAGGACATGGTCCGCGCGCAGGAGGTGCTGCACCGCGTGCGCCCCGACGTGATCGTGGAGACGGGGGTCGCGCACGGCGGCTCGCTGATCTACTATGCCAGCCTCTGTCGGCTCCTGGGCAAGGGGAGGGTGATCGGGGTGGACATCGAGATCCGCGAGCACAACCGCCGCGCCATCGAGGCGCACGAGATGGCGCCCTGGATCACGCTGGTGGAGGGGAGCTCGACCGACCCGGGGGTGCTGGCGCGGGTGCAGGGGCTGGTCCGCCCCGGCGAGAGCGTGCTGGTGTTCCTGGACTCGAACCACACGCGCGAGCACGTCCTGCGGGAGCTGGAGTGCTACCACGGCCTGGTGAGCCCGGGCTCGTACCTGGTGGCCACCGACGGGATCATGCGCGACCTGCACGACGTTCCCGGCGGCCGGCCGGAGTGGGAGTGGGACAACCCGGCCGCGGCGGCCGAGGAGTTCGCCGGGCGCCACCCCGAGTTCGTGCTGGAGCAGCCGGAGTGGCCGTTCAACGAGAGCCCGTTGCGAGAGGCCGTGACCCACTGGCCCGGCGCGTGGCTCCGGCGGCTCTAGGCGCACGCATGGAGAGGGAGATGGAGAAGGAGGGGCCGAGGCCGCCGCTGCTGGTGGTGATCCCGACGCGCAACCGCGCCGCGCTGGCCGGGCGCGCGCTCGGCTCGGTGCTCGCCTCCGCGGGCGTCGACCTCGCGGTCCTGGTGTCCGACAACTCCACCGACGCGCGGGAGCTCGCGCGGCTGGAGGCGCTCGCCGCCGCCGCGGGCGACCCGCGCGTGCGCTACGTGCGCCCGCCCCGCCCCCTTTCCATGACCGAGCACTGGGCGTGGGCCCTGGAGGAGGGCCTCGCCTGGGCCCGGCCGGAGCGGGTGTCGTTCCTCACCGACCGCATGCTGTTCCGCTCCGGCGGGCTCCGCGCCGCGGCCGACGCCGCGCGCGAGCACCCCGGCCTGGTGCTCTCGTACAACCACACCCGGGTGGTGGACTACCGGCGCCCCGTGATCGTCGAGCACGAGCGCTGGACGGGCTCGGTCTTCCGGCTCTCCCCGGCGCGCCTGCTCGAGATGGTCGCGCGCGGCGCGCCGCACCCCGCGCTCCCCCGGATGCTGAACTGCCTGGTGCCGGTGGGCGTGCTGGAGCGGGTGCGGCGCCGCTTCGGCTCGGTGTTCTCCTCGGTGGCCCCCGACATCAACTTCTGCTTCCGCTGCCTGGCGGTGGAAGACGAGATCGCGTACCTGGACCGCTCGCTCCTGGTGCACTACGCGCTGGCGCGCAGCAACGGCACCAGCATGAACCGCGGCCTCCGCACCCGCGACCACGCGGACTTCATCCGCCACCTCCCCACCGACGTCTGCGCGGCCGCGCCGATCCCCGAGGTGCAC
This sequence comes from Longimicrobium sp., assembly GCA_036389795.1. Classification (NCBI taxonomy): domain Bacteria; kingdom Pseudomonadati; phylum Gemmatimonadota; class Longimicrobiia; order Longimicrobiales; family Longimicrobiaceae; genus Longimicrobium; species Longimicrobium sp. The sequence continues at coordinate 13,733 of DASVWD010000029.1, read as the reverse complement.
ACGGCGGGGAACGTGCTGATGCACGAGTACAACGTGGTCCGCGCCGAGGCGGGCGGCGGCGGGTTCCCGCCGATCGAGATGCCCGGCTACCTGCGGATGCTCGCGGCCGAGGTCGCGCTGATCGAGGACCGCGAGGCGCGCCGCGCCGGCGAGGCCGTCCTGCGCGCCCACGGCTGGCGGCCCGCCGCCGCGGAGATCGGCCCCCTCACGCTCCCGCGCCTGGCCCGGGCGGGAGTCCGGCGGCTCGTCCGCTGGATGCCGGGGGAGCTGGCGGAGCCGGTGGTGCACGGGCTCTCCCGCGCGCTGGGGGGCCGGGTGGCGCCCGGGCGGGTCCGCTTCGGCTTCCTCACCTCGCGGGGGGCGGTGGCCCACGCGGTCCGGACCGAGCCGCCCCGGCAGGCCGAGGCACCCGAGGTCCTCCAGCCGGCGCTGCGCCGCGCCGGCCCGGAAGCGGCGGGCCTGCGGACGGCGTGACGAGCGCAACCTTCGACAGACATGTCTCTCAAGTCCTATCTGTCCCACCGCGCCAACCCGATCCGCGCCTGGCTCGCGGCGCCCGCCGCCCGGCGGCAGGAGGCGGTGGAGACGCACCTGATGTTCATCCGCGAAGCGCTGGGCCGGATCGAGGCGCGGCAGACGGCCGAGCGCGCGGGCCAGAGCCTGTGGGAGAACGAATTCAAGGTATACTCCCAGTGGGGCGAGGACGGGATCATCCAGTTCCTCGTCCGCACCGTGCCGGTCGCGAACCGGGTCTTCGTCGAGTTCGGGGTCGAGAACTATACGGAAGCCAACACCCGGTTCCTGCTGGTGAGCGACGGCTGGAGCGGGCTGGTCATGGATGGCGACGCGGACCAGATCGGCGAGGTGAAGAGGAGCCGCGAGTACTGGATGTACAACCTGAAGGCCGTGCACGCCTTCGTGACGCGCGACAACATCAACTCGCTCCTGGCCGAGAACGGGCTCTCCGGCGAGATCGGCCTCCTCTCCATCGACATCGACGGCAACGACTACTGGATCTGGGAGGCGATCCGCGTGGTGGAGCCGACCATCGTGGTGGTGGAGTACAACTACCGCTTCGGGCCCGAGGCGGCGGTCACCATCCCCTACGCCGACGACTTCAACCGCTTCTCGGCGCACCCTTCGCGGATCTACTACGGAGCGTCGCTGCGCGCGCTGTGCCTGCTCGCCGAGCGCAAGGGGTACGACTTCGTCGGCTGCGGCCGCAACGGCGTGAACGCCTTCTTCGTCCGCAAGGACAGGAGGCCTTCCTCCCTCCCCGCGCTCTCCGCCGCCGAGGGGTACGTCCCGGGGACCTTCGCGGAGCCCCAGGAGCGGGACGGCGAGAAGGTGCGCCTGCGCTTCGAAGAAGAGATCGAGCTGCTGCGGAGCCTGGACCTCCCGCTGGTGAACGTGGAGCGCATGGACGGGGGGCGGGAGGGCTGAGCCGCGCACGACGGGAGCAGGGGTGTCTCCCGCGCTCCGCGCGCTCGGCGGTCCCGTTCGCGGCGGAAGCACGGACGACGCATGAGCGGGAGCGGTCGCGGCCGGGGCGCGTGACGGGGTGCGTCGCGGCGCTCGGCGCCGCCGCGAGGGGTCTTCGGGCGGATGGGAGTCTGCCGCGTCCCCACTCGCCGCGACCGGCTCTGAGGCGGGGCGGAAAGCTCTCGCGCGGAGCAGCCGGGTGCACCGGGGAGGTCCCGGCCCGTGCCGTCCCGGCCGGCGAGGTCCGGGCGCTCAGGGAAGGCCGGTCCGGAATGCGCCCCTCGCGACCGTCCCGGGCCGGGGCCGTGCGGGGAGGAGGTCGCGGCGCCGCGCGGGCGGGACCCGGCAGGAGAGAACGGACGTCCATGCGCGTAGTCTACGACATTTCCGTCCTGGGGCAGGGGCACGCCTCCCCCGGGTACCGGACGGGGCTCTTCCGGGCGGTCGAGTCCGTGGCGCGGGGGCTGGCGGACTCCGGAGCGTGCGAGCTGGCCTTCAGCGCGCTGCACTCCGACCGCACCGCCCTCGACGCGTCCGAGTACCTGCGGACGGCGGCGTTTCCGGGCGAGCCCGCCCTGGTGCCGCCGCACGCGGCGCACGGGGCCGTGGAGGGGATGATCCGGGCCTACCGCTCGCTCATGCGGCGGACCGGGGCCCCCCTCGCCGCGCGGGTGGCGCGCCGGCTGCTGCGGCACGCCATCCCGCTGGCCGAGACGGCGCTCGGGATGGCCGCGCCTGTCCACGTGCCCCCGTGCGACGTCTTCCACTCGCCCCGCTTCCCGCTCCCCCGCCGGGGGCGGACCGGGCGGGCCGCGCGCGTCCTCACCGTCTACGACCTGATCCCGCTCCGGCTGCCGCGGCTGTATCCGGGGTCCATCATCGCCGAGATGGAGAGGATCGTCCGCAGCCTGCGGCCGGACGACTGGGCGCTGGTGATCTCGGACTGGACGCGCGCGGACCTGTGCGAGCACCGCCCGGATCTGGACCCGTCGCGCGTCTCCGTCACGCACCTGGCGGCGGACCCGGCGCTCTTCCACCGGGTGGAAGACGCGGAGAAGGTGGCCGAGGTGCGCGCCCGCTACGGCATCCCGGCGGGGCCGTACCTGCTGAGCCTGAACACGGCGGACCCCCGCAAGAACATGGGGCGGGCGCTCGCCGCCTTCGCGCGCGCCGTGGAGGCGGAGCGGGTCCCGCACTCGTTCGTGCTGGTGGGGTACAGGTCCGCGGCGCTGGAGCGGCTGCTGGAGCAGGGCGCCGCGCGGGGCCGGGTGCACCTCGCCGGCTACGTGGCGGACGGCGACCTGGCGGCGCTGTACAGCGGCGCCACCGCGTTCGTCTTCCCCTCGCTGTACGAGGGGTTCGGGCTCCCGCCGCTGGAGGCGATGCGGTGCGGGGTGCCCGTGATCGCCTCGAGCACCACCTCGCTCCCCGAGGTGGTGGGCGACGCGGGGATCCTGGTGGACCCGGCCGACACCGACGCGCTGGCCGACGCCATCGCGCGGGTGTGCCGCGACGACGGCCTGCGGCAGTGCCTGCGGGAGAAGGCGCTCCTCCGCGCGGCCGCGTTCAGCTGGGAGCGGAGCGTCGCGCAGACGCTGGCCGCCTACCGCGCGGCGCTCGGCGGCTGATGCCGGTCCGGGAAGTCACGCCACTCCTGCCTGGCACCGTTCCGGCTCCGCCTTCGGTCGCAGAGATCGGGATCGCCGTCCGGTCCAGGCTTTCCCGGGCAGGTAGACGTACGTCGTTCCTGGACGATGCTCGGCGGCCGGGATCAGCCGCGAACCGGTCCGGCGCCGGTCGGAAGCCAGGCGCCGGGCTGCGCCGGGCGTGGCGCGGCCGTTGCGCCGGGGCGCGCGTGGTGCCAGAATCTCCGCCGCGCGGCGGCCGTTCCTGTCGAGCCGGTCCGCGCCGCTCCACCCGTTCCCCGGTCCCGTGAACTGGAAGAGGATCCCCGCGGCGCTCGCCCGGCGGGCGCGGCGCGCGGGCGCCGCGGCGGTGCCCGCGGCCGCGACCGGGCTGTACCGGCTCCGCCGCGCGGCCGGCCGGCTCGCCGGGGCCGCCGACCCGCCGCTCCCGGCCGGCCCGCTGGTCTCGTCGGTCTGCCGCCAGGCGCAGCTGGAGTCGGAGGCGTTCCGGGCCTGGGCGGCGCGGATGAAGGAGCCCCCGCGCAGCCACCGCAAGACGTGGGAGTTCTGCTACATCGCCCAGGCGCTCTTCGAGCGGGGGCTGCTGCGGCCGGGCGCCCGCGGGCTCGGCTTCGCGGTGGGGCGCGAGCCGCTCCCGGCGCTCTTCGCGTCGTTCGGGTGCGAGATCGTGGCCACCGACCTGGACGAGGCCTCCGCCCGCCGGGCGGGATGGGTGGACACGGGGCAGCACGCGGCCACGCTCGCGGTGCTCAACGAGCGGGGGCTCTGCCCGCCGGACGAGTTCGCGGAGCGGGTCTCCTTCCGCGTGGTCGACATGAACGCGATCCCCGACGACCTGCGGGGCTTCGACTTCGTCTGGTCGTCGTGCTCGCTGGAGCACCTGGGCTCGCTGGCGGCGGGGGAGGCGTTCGTCCACCGCGCCATGGAGTGCCTGCGGCCGGGCGGGGTGGCGGTGCACACCACGGAGTACAACGCGGCCTCCAACCGCTTCACGGTGGAGCGCGGGCCGTCGGTGATCTTCCGCCGCCGCGACGTGGAGCGGATCGGCGAACGGCTCGTGGCCGCGGGGCACGAGATCACCCTGGACTTCACCGAGGGAGCCTGCGCGATGGACTACGTGGTGGACGTGCCCCCCTACCGCCTGGAGCCGCACCTCAAGCTCCTGCTGGAGGGGTTCGTCTCCACCTCGATCGGGCTGATCGTCCGCAAGGCCCCCGCGGCGGCCCTCGCGAGCCCGTGCGCCGCGTGAGCCGGCCCGGGCGCACGGGCGGGCGCGGGGCGCGCGGAGCCGCGCTTCCCGCCACCGGCGGCACCGGTTCCATCCGCCAGGCCGCGGCGTGGAAGCCGGCCGGCGCGCGCGCCGCCGGCATCGACCGGCTCTAGGCGGCCATCCGTATGCGCATCGCGGTGTGGCACAACCTGCCCAGCGGCGGCGGCAAGCGCGCGCTTTTCGACCACGTGCGGGGGCTCGTCCGGCGCGGGCACCGGGTGGAGGGCTGGACGCTGGACACGGCCGACCCGGAGTACCTCCCGCTCGGCGAGCTGGTCCCCGAGCACGTGGTGCCGCTGGAGCACCGGCCGTTCCGGCTCCCGGGGACGCTGGGCGCCGTGGCGGCGCGCTGGCCCGACCTGCGGCGGCGGATGGCGGCCATGGAGCGCGCCTGCCGGCGCACGGCCGAAGAGATCCACGCCGGGGGCTTCGACGTGCTGCTGGCGGGCCCGTGCCGGCTCTTCGGGATGCCGTTCCTCGTCCGCCACCTCCGCGTCCCCTCGGTGGTGTACCTGCAGGAGCCCAACCGCTACCTGTACGAGGCCGGGCTCCTGGGCGAGGCGCCGCTCCCCTGGATCGGGACGGCGCGCGGGGGGGTGGTGCGGGAGAAGCGCCTCGGCCGTTTCCTGGCCGACGCGGTGCAGTGGCAGGTGCTGCGCTCGATGGCCCGCGAGGAGTGGCTGAACGCGCGGGCGTGCACCGCGCTGCTGGTGAACTCGTACTACAGCCGCGAGGCGGTGGCGCGCAGCTACGGGGTGGACGCCCGGGTGTGCCCCCTGGGCGTCGACACGGAGCGCTTCCGCCATTTGGGGCTGGAGCGCGGCCGCTTCGTGGCGGGGCTCGGCTCGTTCGACCGCATCAAGGGGGTGGACCTGGCGGTGCGCGCGCTGGCGCTCCTCCCCGAGCCGCGGCCCCCGCTGGTGTGGATCGCCAACTCCGGCGACGGCGCCTACCGCGAGGAGACGGCGCGCCTGGCGGAAGAGCTCGGCGTGCGCCTGGAGGTGCGCATGCGGGTGCCCGAGGCCGAGCTGGTGGAGACGCTGAACCGGGCCGCGCTGCTCCTCTACACGTCGCGCCTGGAGCCGTTCGGGTACGCCCCGCTGGAGGCGAACGCCTGCGGCGCGCCGGTGGTGGCGGCCGCCGAGGCGGGGGTGCGCGAGACGGTCCGCGACGGGGTGAACGGGCTCTTGGTGGAGCGCGAGCCGGCGGCGCTCGCGGCGGCCGTCCGCCGGCTCCTGGACGACCCCTGCCTGGCGCGCCGGCTGGGGGAGCAGGGGGAGCGCCACGTGCGCGAGGAGTGGAGCCTGGAGCGCGCCATCGACCGCATCGAGGCGGAGCTGCGCTCGGCCGCGGCCCGGCCGGGCGCGCCCGCGGGGGTGGAGTGATGGGCGCAGGGAACGTCCGGCTCTCGGTGGCGATGTGCACGTACAACGGCGCCGCCTACCTGGCCCGGCAGCTGGAGAGCATCGCCGGGCAGACGCGCCCGCCCGACGAGCTGGTGGTGTGCGACGACGCCTCGACCGACCGCACCGCGGAGATCGTGCGGGGCTTCGCGGCCGGCGCCCCCTTCCCGGTGCGCCTCACGGTCAACGAGCGCAACCTGGGCACGGTCGGGAACTTCGAGCAGGCGATCCGCCTCTGCCGGGGCGAGGTGATCGCGCTGGCCGACCAGGACGACGTGTGGCTCCCGGAGAAGCTGGCGCGGAGCGAGGCGGCGCTCGCGGCCGACCCGGAAGCCGGGCTGGTGTTCACCGACGCGCTGGTGGTCGACGAGGAGCTGAAGCCCCTGGGGTACCGGCTCTGGGAGCCGTGCTTCGGTCGCTCGGCGCAGCGGCGGGTGCGGCGCGGCCGCGCGCTCGCGATGCTGTGCTCCAACAACTTCGTGACCGGCGCCACCCTGGCCTTCCGCGCGCGCTACCGCGACCTGGTGCTCCCGATCCCGACGGGCACCCGGTGGATCCACGACGGGTGGATCGCGGCGCTGATCGCGGCGGTGGCCCGGCTGGCCTTCATCGACGAGCCGCTGATGCTCTACCGGCGCCACGCGGCGCAGCAGGTGGGGGCGCCGCCGCCCGGGCAGAGCCGGGACTCGCTCGCCGAGCGGATCGCCGACGCCCGGCGCGCGCAGGCGGAGCACTTCCTGGCGCTGGCGCGGAGCACCGAGCCGCTGCGCGAGCGGCTGCTCGCGCGCGGCCACCTCTACCCGACCGGCGCGGCCCTGGCCCGCCTGGAGGAGCGGACGCGGAACCTCCAGGCGCGGGCGGCGCTGCCGTCCTCGCGCGCGCGGCGCGTGCCGCGGGTGGCCCGGGAGCTCTTCTCGCTCCGCTATCACCGCTATGCCAGCGGCTTCCTCAGTGCGGCCCGGGACCTGCTCGTCTGACCGGGCCCGCCCGGGCGGGGGGGCGGCGTGAGGATCGCCGTCGTCTCCACCATGGCGGGCACTCCCTGGGGAGGGAGCGAGGAGCTCTGGGCGGCCATGGCCGAGGCCGCCCTGGCCGACGGCCACCAGGTCGCGGTCTTCGTCCCCCGCTGGCCCGGGATCCCGCCGCGGCTCGCCGCCTTGGCCGCGCGGGGCGCCCGGGTGCACCGGAGGGCCCGCCGCTCGGCCCGGCGCCTGGCCGAGGAGCTCGCCGGCCGGGTGCTCCGCCGCCCGGCGCGGCTGCCGGTGCCGCTCTCCGCGGGGCCGTTCCGGGCGCTGCCGCGCTTCCGTCCCGACGCGGTGCTGCTGAGCGAGGGGGGCCTGTACTCGTTCCCCCAGGTCGGCGAGGTGTGCGGGTGGCTGGAGTCGTCCGGCACCCCGTTCGTCGCCGTCTGCCAGGCGCTCCTGGACGGGACGCACCTGGCCGACGGCCCCCGGGTGCGCGCCGCGGAGTTCTACGCCCGCGCGCACCGCGTGGCGTTCGTGGCGCGGGGGAACCTGGAGAGCGCGCGGCGGCAGCTCGCGGCTCCGCTCGCCAACGCGGTCGTGGTGCGCAACCCGGTGAACCTGGCCGACCTCTCGCCGGTGCCCTGGCCCCCCGCCGGGCCGGCCCGGCTGGCCAGCGTGGGCCGCCTGAGCGTCCCGCTCAAGGGCCAGGACCTGCTCCTGGAGGCGCTGGCCGGCGCCGCGTGGCGGGAGCGCGACTGGCGCCTGTCGCTCTTCGGGGCGGGGGAGGACGAGGGCTACCTGCGCGCGCTGGCGCGGCACCTGGGGGTGGAGGAGCGGGTCGCCTTCCGCGGCCAGGTGGCGGACGTGCGCGGGATCTGGGCGGAGAGCGAGCTGCTGGTGATGCCCTCGCGGGGCGAGGGGACCCCGCTGGCGCTGGTGGAGGCCATGCTCTGCGGCCGGCCCGCCGTGGTCACCGACGTGGGCGGCAACGCCGAGTGGGTGACGGAGGGGGAGACGGGATTCGTCGCCGAGGCCGCCACGGTGCGCTCGTTCGGCGCGGCGCTGCAGCGGGCGTGGGCGGCGCGGCGCGAGTGGCCGGAGCTGGGCGCTCGGGCCCGCGGTGCCGCGCTCGGGCTGTACGACCCGGCGCCGGAGCGGACGCTCCTGAAGCTGGTCCTCGAAGCCGCGGGCCGTTCCGGGAAAGGGAGTTGATGCGCGCGATGCTGGTGGCGGGCGCCCGCCCGAACTTCATGAAGGTGGCCCCGCTGCTCCCCGCCCTCGGGCGGACGGGGGCCGAGGCGGTGCTGGTCCACACCGGGCAGCACTACGACGGGCAGATGTCGGACGCCTTCTTCCAGGACCTGGCGATCCCCCCGCCCGACTTCCACCTGGGGGTGGGGTCGGGGAGCCACGCGCGGCAGACCGCCCGCATCATGGAGGCGTTCGAGCCGGTGCTGCTCGAGGTGCGCCCCGACTGGGTGGTGGTGGTGGGCGACGTGAACTCCACGCTGGCGTGCGCGCTGGTGGCGGCGAAGCTCAAGGAGGAGGCGGGCTGCCGCGTGGCGCACGTCGAGGCGGGGCTGAGGAGCGGCGACTGGCGGATGCCCGAGGAGGTCAACCGCGTGCTCACCGACCGCCTCTCCGACCTGCTGCTCACCCCCAGCCGCGACGCGCTGGGGAACCTGGTGGCCGAGGGGATCCCGGCGGAGCGCGTGGTGTTCGCCGGCAACGTGATGATCGACACCCTGCTCATGCAGCTCCCCGCCGCGCGCGCCCGGCGCGCCCCGGAGCGGCTGGGGCTGGAGCCCGGCGGCTACGCCGTGGTGACGCTGCACCGGCCCTCCACGGTCGACGACCCCGGCGCGCTCGCCGCGGCGCTGGAGGGGCTCGCCCGCGTGGCCCGCGAGGTGCCCGTGGTCTTCCCCATGCACCCGCGCACCTGCCAGCGCGTGCGGGCGCACGGCCTGGCCTCGCTGCTGGGGCCGCTCCGGGTGCTGGAGCCGCTCGGCTACCACGAGATGCTGGGGCTGGTGGACGGCGCCCGCGTGGTGCTCACCGACTCGGGGGGGCTGCAGGAGGAGACCACCGCGCTGGGGGTGCCGTGCGTGACGCTGCGCGAGCAGACCGAGCGCCCCGTCACCCTCGCCGAGGGGACGAACCGGCTGGCCCCCTGGCCGCTCTCCGCCGACGGGGTGCTCGCCTCGTTCGCCGCGGCGGCCGCCGAGCCGCGGCGGGAGCCGGGGAGCCGCTGCCCCGAGGGGTGGGACGGGCGCGCCGCCGAGCGGATCGCGGCGGCCTTGACGGCCCGCGCGGTTCGGCCTCTCTTCAGCGCGTCCGCCGCGGGCCCGGCCGCCGGCGGAGGAACCCCGAGCGAGCAGCCACCCGCATGACCGACCCCGTGACCCCGACTTCCGCGCCGCTCCTGCGCGCCGTGGGCAGCCGCCTGCACGCCGTGCGGCTCCGCCTCCGCTCGCTGCCGCCGCGCACGCGCCGGCAGAAGCACGACCTGCTCGCCTCCGCGCCGCTCGGCGAGGCCGAGCGCGCCCTGCTGCGCGGGGTGGACAGCCGGATCTCCCACCGCGACGGGATGTACCTGGGCGACGGGCGGCACTACTTCGGGGCCGGCCTATCCGCCCTGCGCTGCGTCGAGGCGGCGCTCGAGGCGGCGGGCGCCGCGCGGGTCGAGCGGATCCTGGACCTGCCCTGCGGCCACGGCCGGGTGCTGCGCTTCCTGGTCCGCCGCTTCCCCGGGGCCCGGGTCACCGCCTGCGACCTCGACCGCGATGGGGTGGACTTCTGCGCGGCGAGGTTCGGCGCGCGCCCCGCGTACTCGGTGCCCGACTTCGACCGGCTGGAGCTGGACGGGCCCTTCGACCTGGCCTGGTGCGGCTCGCTCGTCACCCACCTGGACGCCGCCCCGATCGCGGCGCTGCTGCGCTTCTTCGCCCGCCACCTGGCGCCGGGAGGGGTGGTGGTGTTCACGGCCCACGGCGAGCGGGGCGCGGAGGAGATCGGCGCCTCGGGGTACGGCCTGCTCCCCGAAGCCGCGCGGGGGGCGCTCGCGTCGTACCGCGCGGGCGGGTTCGGGTACGCGGACTACCCCGGCCAGGCCGGCTACGGGATCTCGCTGACCTCGCGCGACTGGGTGCGGGCCGAGGTGGAGCGGGCCGGCCTGCGGGAGGCGTTCTTCCGCGCGGCCGGCTGGGACGCCCACCAGGACGTGTACGGGCTCACCCGGGCGGACGCGGGCGCCGCGCCGGCGCGGGCGGCGCGATGACGGGCCGCGCAGCGACCGCCGACGGGGCCGCGGCGAGCGGGGCCGCCGGGTCCGGGCCGCCCCTGGTGTCGGTGGTGGTGACCACGCGCGACCGCCACGACAGCCTGGAGCGGATGCTGGCCTCGCTGGCGCGCCAGACGTACCCGCGGCTGGAGACGATCGTCTACGACGACGCCTCGGACCCGCCGGTCCGGGGCGCGCCCGGCGTCACCCTGCTGCGCCGCGACGAGCCGCACGGCGCCTGCTACGGCCGCAACCGCTGCTTCGAGAAGGCGCAGGGCGAGTTCGTGCTCACCCTCGACGACGACGTGGAGCTCGAGGACCCCGGGCTGATCGCCAGGGCGGTGGAGCTGGCCGAGCGCCACCCCGACGTGGCGATGCTGATGTTCCGCGAGGTGCGCCCCGACGGGGTCTACACCAACACCCCGCCGGGCCCCGAGGGCGCGGCGCTGCAGATCACCAAGCCCGGGTTCTACGGGTGCCTGATCCGCACCGGCGCGCTCCGGCGGGTGGGGATGTACCTGGTGGAGGAGTTCGACTACTGCGAGGAAGAGGTGGAGCTGGCCATCCGGCTGCTGGACGCGGGGCTGCGCATCGTGTACGTGCCCTGGCTCTCCCTCTGCCACCACGGCGACGAGCGGACCCGCGACTGGCGCCGCCGCTTCCGGCTGACGGCGCGCAACACCATGCTCACCGCCCTGCTGCGCTACCCGCTGCGCGACCTCCCGCGCGGGCTGGCCGGCCCGGTGCGGATGTTCTGCAGGCGGCCGCCGGTCGACGGGCGGCGGGACTGGCTCGGGCTGGCGTGGATCGCCTGGCACCTCCTGGCGAAGGTGCCGTTCGCACTGCGCCACCGCGCTCCGATCCGCCACGCCACGCTCGTGCGGCACCGCCAGATCTTCGACCGCCCGGTGCCCGTGGAGCTCGCCCCCGCGCCCGGGGAGCCGCGGGCGGGGCCGGCCCCCGGGGCCCGCCCGCCGGGGGGGCCGCAGGGCGGGAGTGTCGCCACCTCCCGGGCCGGCCGTTAGAATAGGAACCGCCGGATGGCCCGCCGCCGTCCACGCCACCGACGCCTTCGCCGCAGGAGTGCCGATTCATGGTGCCGAAGTTCCACCGTCTCGCCGCGCCGGGGCTGGCGATCGCCCTCCTGGCCGCCTGCGACTCCGCCACGGGGGCCTCGCTCCCCGACGGCCCCCCGGTCGTCCAGGTCGACTTCGCCCAGGGCGGGGTGACGGCCCGCTCGATGGTGGGGTTCCTGCACGCCATGATCCCCGGGTCTCCGCCCGACTCGATGGTCGTCCCGCTGCGGCCGGCGCTGTGGCGCACGCCCGACCCGGCCTACGGAGCGCGCGCGATGGGGTTCGGGGCCCGCTGGGTCCTCCTGATGAGCGACCTGTGGGGGTATCCGGCCACGGGGTGGACGCCGCCGTACCAGGACTGGGCGGCCTGGGAGGCGCGCGTGCGCGAGATCGCGCAGGCCACGCGCGGGCAGCCGATCGTCTACGACATCTGGAACGAGCCCGACCAGGTGGACTTCTGGCGGGGCACGGAGGCGCAGTTCTACGAGACGTTCCGCCGGGCCGAGCGCGTGCTGCGCGAGGAGCTCGGGCCCGGCGCGGTGGTGTCCGGCCCCGGCTACGCGCACTTCGGCGAGTCCAAGATCCGCGACTTCCTGCGCAACATCCGCCAGCGGGGCGGCAGGGTGGACGTCCTGTCGTGGCACGAGTTCCTCGCCGACGGCGAGCTCCCCGCCATCCAGAGCCACCTGCAGACGGCCCGGCGCGAGTTCCTCAACAACTCCGCCTACCGGGCGATGGGGCTGAGCGAGATCCAGGTGCAGGAGGTGGGCTCGGTCGACGCGCAGTACCAGCCCAGCACCGTGCTGGCGTCCTTCTACTTCCTGGAGGCGGGGGGGGCGGACGCGGCCGCGCGCGCCTGCTGGCTGCCGTGCTGGGACAACACGCTCAGCAACCTGCTGACCCCCGCGGGAGAGCCGCGGGCCGTGTGGTGGGCGCACCAGGCGTACGCGTCCACGCTCGACGCCCGCATCACCAGCGAGACGAACGACCCCCGCCTGGTGACGTTCGCCAGCCGGGGCTCCGACGGCGTCCCCGCCCGGGTGGTCGTCTCGCACTTCGGCCTGCGCGCCAACTCGCCCCCGCTGGACGTCACGCTGGAGCTGGCCAACCTGCGGATGCTGGCGCCGTCCGGGGGGACCGGGCAGTTCCGCGTCCGGGTCAGCCAGATCCCCTCCACGGGCCCGCAGCCGCTCCTGGCGCTCCCCGTGCTCGCCGACACCGTGGTGACCGCCGTGGCCGACTCCGTGGTCAGGGTGCCGCTCCCGGCCTTCGCGGTCGACGAGGGGAGGGTGATCACCATCGCGCCGGAGCCGGCGGCGCCGTAGCCGCGGGCCGCGGCGGGCCCGCCGCACCGTGCGGCCGCACACGCCGGAGACGCCGTACCGAGACGAGACAGGTTTTGCGGACGTGAACTTTACCAGGATCCCCTACCGGAGCGTCGGCGGGCGGCTGCTCCGGCTTCCGTTGAAGCTCCTCCCCTCGCGGGCGGTCGTCCCGATCCTGCAGGGACCCCTGCGCGGGATGCGGTGGACGGTGGGCTCGGGCGACCACGGCTGCTGGCTCGGCCGCTACGAGCAGCACAAGCAGGTGCTCGTGCGCGAGATCGTGCGCCCCGGCTCCGTGGTCTACGACCTGGGGGCGCACGTCGGCTTCTTCACCCTGCTCTTCTCCCGGCTCGCCGGGCCGGGGGGGAGGGTGGTGGCCTTCGAGCCCGCGCCGCGGAACCTGCGCTACCTGCGCGACCACCTCCGCCAGAACCGGATCGGCAACGTCACCGTGGTCGAGGCCGCCGTCTCGAACTCGGCGGGGGAGATCCACTTCGACCCGGAGCCCGCCAACCCCAAGGGGTTCCAGGGGCACGTGGCGGAGGAGGGGGCGCTCACCGTCCGGTCGGTGCGCCTGGACGACCTGGTGCGGCAGGGGACGATCCCTCCGCCGGACTACATCAAGATCGACGTGGAGGGCGCCGAGGCCGAGGTGCTGCGGGGCGCCGCGGAGCTCCTGCGCGAGTCGCGTCCCACGCTCTTCCTGGCCACCCACGGCAGGGAGGTCCAGGCCGAGTGCCTGGACCTCCTGCGCGGGCACGGCTACCGCGTGGAGCACGTGGCCGACGACCCCAACGAGCTGCTTGCCACGCCCGGGGCGCGGCGCCCGCCCGGCCCCCCGCCCCGGATGGCCCCGGCCGCGATCCTTCCGCGGTGACGCGGGAGCGGGCATCGCTCGGGCATCCGTCCTGAAAAAGTCTCATACCATCTCCCGGAATCGGCTGTGCATTCTTCGCGACACCTGCAACACAGGAAGAAGTCATCCTGAGGGAGCGTCCTCACGAGACTTTCCTCCGCTCCAGAGGTTGGACGCGACCGAAGGATCTACTCTCCATGTCTGGTGGCCGGGGATCATGCGGGGAAGCCGGCCTCGCGTAGGGGTAGGTAGATCCTTCGGTCGCCGCCAGGCATCGATGCCGGGGGCAGGTTCGGCGCAGCGGCTCCCTGAATAGAAACTACCTGGCTCGTGCGCTGTGACGGGCTTCGGTGCTCGCCGCGGGTAGCCCCCCTCCCCGGCCCTCCCCCCGCTGCGCGGTGGGAGGGAGAACTACAACCCCGTTTCATCC
>DASVWD010000028.1 GCA_036389795.1 Longimicrobium sp. | reverse complement strand
GCAGCTCGGGCTTCAGGCGGTGGTGGCGGAGGAAGTCCATGAACTTCAGGTACTCGTCCTGCGCCAGCCCGAACACGTTCAGGAGCCGCTTGTAGCTGCCGTGCGACGACTGCAGGCCCCGGGAGATGATCTCGCGCACCTCGGCGCGGTTCAGGTCGCGCTCCAGGAAGGGGCGGTGCACGTCCTCCCAGAAGCACCCCTCCCCCGCCGCCAGCCGCCCGCAGATCTCGCCGATCGCCTGCGCGTTGGCCGAGTTCTGCAGCTCGCGCGCGGCCACCTCCAGCGCCCCCGAGAAGTCGGCCGGGGTGATCTGCGGCCCCTCGGCGATGTGGAAGCCGGTGTCCACCACGCTGCGGACCTCGCGCACGTTCCCCGGCCAGCGGTGCGTGCTCAGCGCCACCCGCGCCGCGGGCGAGAGCTCCTTCGGCTGCCGCGTCTGCCGGGAGAGCCGCCCCAGGTAGTACTGGGCGATCAGCTCCCAGTCGTTGCCGCGCAGGCGCACCGGCGGCACCTGCACGTGCAGCGGGCGCAGCCGGTAGTACAGGTCGGCGCGGAACTTCCCCGCGGCGATCATCGGCTGCAGGTCGCGGCTGGTGGCCGCCACCACGCGCACGTCCACCCGCTTGACCTGGTTGCTCCCCACCGGGACGATCTCGCCCTCGCCCAGGGTGCGCAGCAGCATCGCCTGCGCCTGCATCGGCAGGTCGCCCACCTCGTCCAGGAACACGAAGCCGCCGTCGGCCTCCTCGAAGATCCCCCGGTGGTCGGCGACCGCCCCCGTGAAGCTCCCCTTGCGGTGCCCGAACAGCTCGCTGGCGATCAGCTCCGTCCCCACGTACTGCGCGCAGTTCACGCTCAGGAAGGCGCGGCGGTGCCGGCGCGCGTTCAGGAACACCGCGCGGGCGAACAGCTCCTTCCCCGTCCCCGTCTCGCCCGTGATCAGCACGGGGCTGTCGGAGGCGGCGAAGCGCACGACCTTGTCGAGCGCCTCCTCCAGGAGCGGGTGGCGGCCCACGAGCACGGTGGCGCGACGCTCGCCCCACTCGTCGAGTGAGTGGTGGTACAGGTCGCGCGCGGCGTCCAGCAGGAGCGCGGGGTCCGGAACGGCGGGGGAGAGGTGGGTCTGCACGGTACGTCCTGGGTTGGGGAATTCCCGACCCGGCGGGCGCGGCTGCACCCGGCGGGAGCGACGTGGGGGAAACCGGCGAAATGGGATCTATTGCGCCACTTGGGGCTGAACTGTGCCTGCGGTGGCGCGAGCGGTGCTTGCCGCGGGTGCGCCACTGCCTCTGGCGTTGCCGCGATTCCCCGCGAGGGGGAGGGCGTGCCGGGCGTGGGAAGCGCGTGGGCGCTCCCCGGAGAGGCACACCGGGGCGTTGCTGCCGACTGGGAGAAGACTGCGCTGAGGGAACTGCGGAGAGCCGGACCGCACTTCACCACGACCCGGGAAGCCCGGGTTCGGCCGGCGGCGTGAGGGGAGCGGCCGAGCGGCCTCTCCCGTGGCACCACCGGACCGTAACTGCGACAGCCCTGCGCGACGGCGCGTGCGCCGCCGTCCTACCAGATCACCCTCGGGAAGGGTGCACAAACATATGCCGATCTTGTTTTCTGACAAGGCCTTGCAGGTCCCGGAAGCCCCGAGCGCTACAAAGCGGCCCTCGGGATTCCGGACGCGGCTCGCGGCGCCGCCGGGGAGGCCGTAAGGGGGCGCTCCCCGTACGCCCTGCGGAAGCGCGCGGGTGCATCCGGAGACGCCAGCTCCTCCAGCGAGAGGGCGGCGAGCGCCCCCAGCGCGCGCGCGGCCTCGGCGGGGCCGGCCGCGCCGCGGGGGCGCAGCAGGTCGATCGCCTCCAGGCGCGCCGCGGCGCTCCTCACCAGGGCCTGCAGGACGCGGAACGCCCCGTCGGAAAGGGGCGGGGTGCCGCGGTAGTTCTGCAGGCGCCCCCCCTCGCGGTACGCGGTGGGGTCCTCCAGCCCCACGAAGCGCAGGAACCAGTCGGCCCGGTAGCGCCCCTCGGCGGCGCGGATCCCCTGGTAGTCGGCCAGCAGCTCGTCGTGGAGCGAGTTGCGCATGCTCCCCCACACGCGGCGGGTGAAGTAGTGCGCGCACTCGTGCTCCAGCCGGATGGCGAGCGACTTCGCGGGCCACTCTTCCCCGTCCAGCCCCAGCGCCCCCGCCTCGACCGCGCTGTAGGGGCCGCTGGAGAGGAGGACGAAGCGGTCCTGGTAGAGCTCCTTGCGCGGGACCACCTCGGCGCGGAAGTGGGCGGCCCACCCGCCGGCGGCCGCGGCCGCGGGGTGCGCCGCCTCCCAGGCGCGGCGCAGGCGCGCCACCCGGTCCCAGTTGTTGTAGCCGCCCACGATGCAGGCGCCCATCGAGTCGGGGACCGGGTCGGGCTCGTTGCGGCGGGTGAGCGCGCAGAGCAGCGCCACGAAGTCGGCGCGGGCGCGGGCCACCACCACCGGGAGCCGCCCGGCGGGGGTGGGGTGCAGGAAGAGCCGGATCCCCTCCGGGTCGGCGAAGACCAGGCCGCCCTCCGGGTGCGCCGTGGGCTCGCCGCGCAGGGTGGCCGCGCGGTAGGCGTCGCTCGCGCCGATCCCGGCCTGGACGGGGAAGCGCAGCTGCGGAAGGACGCCGGCCAGGATCGCCGCGGCCCCCTCGTCGGCAGCGCGCGCCGCGTACTCCTCCCACGCGGCCGCGAACGGCTCGTCGGGGAGCGGCCAGCCGCCCGCGGGAGGGGCGGCCGGGGCGAAGGCGCTCTCGGCGTAGGCGAGCAGCTCGTCCACCTCGGCGCCCCTGGCGCCGTGCGCCGCCAGCACCGCGGCGCGGAAGGCCGGGTCGGCCATCGTCAGCGCTCCCGGCCGCCGGCCCGGGCGAGCGCGTCGCCGCCCAGGTAGTGGAAGGCGCCGCCGCGCACCACCGTCTTCACCATCTCGCGCTCGGCCAGGTCGCCGCGCGGGTCGAAGGTGATCGGCCCGGTGACCCCCGGGTGGGCTCGGAGCGCGCGCAGGGCGGCGGCCACGTCCTCGGGCGCCGCCGAGCCGGCGCGGCGCATGGCCGCGGCCAGCACCATCACTGCGTCGTACCCCAGCGCCGCGCCCGGGTCGGCCTCGGCCCCGAAGCGCCGGCGGAAGGAGGCCGAGAAGCGCTGCACCACGGCGCGCGGCTCGCCCGGGTGGAAGGGCGAGGGGACCACGGTGCCCTCCACCGCCGCCCCGCCCGCCTGCACCAGCGCGGGGGAGCTCATGGCGTCGTCGCCCAGGATCGCCGCGGTGATCCCCAGCCGGCGCGCCTCGGCGGCCAGGTAGCCGGCCTGCGGCACCTGGCCCGCCAGGAACACCGCGTCCAGCTCCATGTCCTTCCACTCGCCCAGGGTGGGGGCGAAGGTGCGCCCGTCGCCCGCGGCCTCGGGGGCGTAGCTGGCCCGCGCGACCACGGTGAGCCCGGTGGTGGCCGCCCGCTCCTCGAAGGCGTTGGCCAGCGCCCGGCCGTAGCTGTTGCGCGCGTAGTAGATGGCCACGCGCCGGTAGCCGCGCCGGGCGGCGTACTCGGCCATGCGGTGCCCGGTCTGCCGGTCGGTGGGGATGATGCGGAAGACCCGGGCGTACCCCTTGGCCGTGAGCTCGGGGTCGGTGGAGGCGGGCGCCAGGAGCAGCAGCCCGCCCGACTCGTAGACCGAGGCCGCCGGCACCGTCACGTAGCTGTTCAGGTGCCCGATCACCGCCGCCACCCGCGGGTCGTCGGCCAGCCGCTGGGCCACCAGGAGGCCGTCGTTCACCGAGCCGCGGTCGTCCTCCATGCGGAGCCTCACGCGGCGGCCGCCGATCCCGCCGGCGGCGTTGACCTCCTCCACCGCCATCTGCAGCCCCTCGGCGAAGCGGATCTCGCCGCGCGCCTGGAAGGGCCAGACGGCGGCCAGCACGATGTCGCCCTTCTCCTGGCGCCCCAGCTGGGCGCGCTCCTCGGCGGGCGAGCCGGGGCCGCAGCCGGCCGCCGCGAGGGCGAGCAGGGCGGCGGCCGCGAAGATCGGACGGATGCGCGTCATGGGTGGGTCCTCACGTGTGCGGATTCGGGTTCGTCGTACTGAGTTAGGGAGTGCTGGGTCCTGAGTCCCTAGTCCTTAGTCCTTAGTCCTCAGTGCTAAGTCCTGAGTCCTGAAGTCCTGAGTGCCGAGGTGCCGGATCGGGTCTCGTCTGTGCACCTGGCACCTGGCACCTGAAGCCGACCGAGCGCTCGAGCGCTTGCTCAGGCCAGCTGCCGCTTCGCCAGCTCGGCGAAGAGCCCGTCCTGGCGGATCAGCTCGTGGTAGGTGCCGGCCTGCACGATGCGGCCGGCCTCGATCACGTAGATGCGGTCGGCGTTCAGGATGGTGCTGAGGCGGTGCGCGATCACCACGCGGGTGGCGTTCAGGCGGTCCAGGCTCTGGGTGACGATCGCCTGGGTGCGGTTGTCGAGCGCGCTGGTGGCCTCGTCGAAGAAGAGGATGCGCGGGCGCTGCACGATGGCGCGCGCGATCATCAGCCGCTGGCGCTGGCCGCCCGAGAGGGTGCCGCCGCCCTCGCTGACCACGGTGTGCATCCCCATCGGCATGGCCTTGATGTCCTCGTCGAAGCCGGCCATGCGCGCCGCCTCCCAGGCGTCTTCCTGCGTGGCGGGGGAGCTGCCGGCGATGTTGGTGAAGATGTCGCCCGACATCAGCCGCCCGTTCTGCAGCACCACCCCGATCTGGCGGCGCACCGCCTGCGCGTCGAGGCCGGCCAGCTCGCGCCCGTCGTAGTAGACCGCGCCCGACTCGGGCGCCTCGAAGCCCAGCAGGAGGCGGAGCAGCGTGCTCTTCCCCGACCCCGAGGGGCCCACGAAGGCCACGAACTCGCCCGGCCTGATGCGCATGGTGAGGTCGCGCAGGATCGGGGGGCCGTCGGGGTTGTAGCGGAACACCACCCGCTCGATGTCGATGCCGCCCGAGAGCGCGCCCGGGTCGGCCTTGGCGGTGTCGACCTCGGGGAGCGTCTCCAGGATCGGGCGCGCCTGCTCGTACATCGGCACCACCGCCATGGCCCCCAGGAGCGCCGCCGAGGCGCCCAGCATCCCTCCCAGGCAGGTGGCGAACGAGGTCATGAAGGCCATGAAGTCGCCGGTGCGCAGCGGGTGGTCGCCGCTCATGAGCGGCAGCGCCACCGCGTACAGCACCAGCGTGGTGACCACCGGGTAGCCGGCGTTGAACGAGGCCACCAGGTTGCCGATGGAGCGGGCGCGGAACTGCAGCTGGCGCTGCTCGCTGAAGCCTTTCGCCCAGATCGAGAACGCCTCCCCCTCGGCCGCGGCGGTGCGCAGCTTGGCGATGGAGGAGAGGAACTGCAGCACCGAGCCCGAGAGCTTCGTGCGCAGCGCGGCGATCTGGTTCTCGCTCTTCATCTGCAGCCGGCTGGCGCCCGCCGTGACGGCGATGGAGAGCGCGATCAGCCCCGTCCCCCACAGCGCCAGCCGCGGCGAGTAGTGGTAGAGCAGCCCGAAGTGCACCACCGAGAAGAGCCCGCCCAGGAGCGCCTGGATGGTGGCGCCGGAGAGGTGCTGGCGGATGGCGTCGATCCCCATGGCGCGGCTGGCCAGGTTGCCGGCCGAGTAGGGGCGGAAGAACGGCATCGGCAGCCCCAGCACCCGGTCCCACACCGCGGCCTGGGTGGCCGAGCCCATGCGGCCCTCGATGCGCACCAGCGCCACCCCGGCGCCCAGCCGGAAGAGCATGGTGGCCAGCGCGATCACCACCAGCGCGGCGGTGAGCTGCCCCAGCTGCCCCCGCTCGGCGCCGGGGATGATGTCGTTGAAGATCTTCCCCGTGGCCATCGGGGTCACCAGCGACAGGAGCGCGGCGGCCACGCTCAAGCCCAGCACCATCCCCAGGTCGCGCCCGCACCCCTGCAGCCCGAAGCGCACCACGTCCTTCAGCCCGAGCGCCTGGTCGGAGAAGGGGCGGTAGAAGGTGAAGGCGATCGGCTTCACCCGGTCGGCCAGGGCGGCGTCGACCAGGGCCGCCTCGCCGCGCTCCCGCGGGTCGTGCAGGGTGTAGCGCGTCCCCCGCGCGGGGAGGAGCGCCACCGGGCGGCCGTCCTCGGCCAGGTAGGCCAGGAGCGGGCCGCCGTCCTCCCTCCACCACCCCTCGCGCAGCACCACCTGGCGGGTGCGGGTGCGCGAGGCGCGGGCCAGCGCCCCCAGCGGGTCGCGCGGGGCGGGGGCGCCCTTCTCGCGCGGGTAGGGGTGCACCGCCACCCCCAGCGCCGCGCCCACCAGGCGGGCGGCGCAGAGGAGCGGGTCGTCGGACGCGCCGCCGGCGGCCGCGGCTCTGAGCCGCATCCGCGCGGGGGCGCCGGCCTCGAGCGTGGTGGCCAGCCGCCCCACGGCGCCCTGGAAGGCGCCGCGCCCGGCGGCGGCCTTCTCGCGCAGCCGCTCGCGCTCGGCCCGGGCGGCCTCGGCGGCCATGCGGGCCACGCACTCCAGCACCAGGGCGTGCAGCCGCTCCAGCCCCTCCCAGGCGTCGCCGCGCCCCAGCACGGCCGCGGTCTCCTGCAGGTCCAGGCGGCAGCTCCCCTGCACCTCCATCCAGGCGCTCTTCGCCAGCGGGGTGAAGTCGCCGTTCAGCTTGAGCCCCTCGCGCCCCAGCAGGAAGGAGGCGCCGTCCAGGTGGCGCACCCACGCCACCCGGCGCCCCGGGCGCACGTAGCGCACGCCCTGCGGGAGGTCGGGCGCCTCGGGGCTCACCTCGGCGCACCCGTCGGGGGCCACGCCGCGCCCCACGGCGGCGCAGAGCAGGTCCACCCACTCGTCGAGGAGGCCGGCCAGCGCCCCGGAGCGCGCCGGGTCCATGGCGGCGGCGCGCAGCACGCGCCGCTCCACCGGCGCCACCCGGGTGCCGGGCGAGCCCACCGCCAGGAGCCCCACGGCGGCGCCCTCGCCCGCGCCGGTGCCGAAGACGAGCTGCCCCGCCCCGGCGCGGAAGAGGTGGGTGCGGCTTCCCGCCGGAAGGCCGCCCGCGAGCGGCACGGCGAAGACGTCGACGCGGCCGGCCGTGACCAGCCAGGCGCTGGCGCCGGCCAGGAGGAAGGGGCGGTCGCTGCCGGCCTCGAACTCGGCGGCGCCCGCGGCCAGGAAGTCGGGAGGGGTGGTCGCGCTCACGTCGGGACCTGCGGTCGGGGAGGTCGGGTGCGTCATCACTCGGAGGCGATCAGCCGGCTGTAGTAGCCGGGCTGGGCGGCGAGCTGCTCGTGCGTGCCGCGCTGCACGATCTTGCCCTGGTGCAGCACGATGATCTCGTCGCAGTCGCGGATGGTGGAGAGCCGGTGCGCCACGATCAGGCAGGTGCAGCCGCGGCGGCGCAGGTTGTCGTCGATCGTCTTCTCGGTGGCCGGGTCCAGCGCGCTGGTGGCCTCGTCGAGCACCAGCATGGTGGGGTTGCCCGCCAGCGCCCGGGCGATCTCGAGGCGCTGGCGCTGCCCGCCGCTGAAGTTGGTGCCCCCCTCCTCCACCGGGCTCGCGTAGCCGCCGGGGCGCGAGGCGACCTCGTCGTGGATGCAGGCGTCGCGGGCGGCCTGCAGCAGCTCGGCCTCGGGGACGGTGGCGTCCCAGAGCGTCACGTTGTCGCGGATCGTCCCCTCGAACATGAAGATCTCCTGGTCGACGATGGCCAGCGAGTTGGCCAGCACGCCGCGCGGGATCTCGTCGCGGCTCTTCCCGTCGAAGAGGATCTCGCCCGACCACGGCTCGTAGAGCCCCGACACCAGCTTGCTGACGGTGCTCTTGCCGCACCCCGAGCCCCCCACCAACGCCACGCGGCTGCCGGGCCTGAGCGTCAGGTTGAAGTTCTCGATCAGCGGCGGGTCCAGCGGCGAGTAGCCGAAGGTGACGTGCTTGAGCTCCAGGAAGCCGGAGAGCTTCACCGGGGGGCCGTCCTCCGCCAGCTCGCCCTCGTCGGCCGCCGCCACGGCGCGCCGGTCGGGGCGGGCCAGCAGCACGTCGTCCAGGCGGTCCATGTCGCCCTTGACCTCCTGCAGGGTGCCGCCCAGGCTCACCAGCCGGTTGACCGGGTTCACGAACGCCAGCATGAGCGCCTGGAACGCCATCAGCATCCCCATGCTCAGGTGGCCGTCCATCACCCTCGAGCCCCCGAAGCCCAGGAGCAGCGCGGTGTTGAGCGAGAGGAGGAACTGGGGGACCTGCGCCAGCACCTGGCTGGTGAGCGAGATCTGCTGGCCGGCGTTGATCACCTTGGCCTGGTAGCCGCTCCAGCGGGCGAAGAAGTCCGACTCGCTCCCGGTGGCCTTGAGGCTCTCGATCGTCTGCAGCCCGCCCATGGCGGTGCCCATCATCTTCCCGCCGTCCTGCAGCATCCGCTGGGTGAGGTCCACCCGGCGGCGCGACATCACCTTGAGCACCACCATGTTGAGCGCCACGATCGTCACCGACAGCAGCGTCAGCCACACGTCGTACTGCACCATCATCAGGGCGTAGAAGGCGATCACGACGAAGTTCAGCACCGTGGTGGCCAGCTCGCCCGAGAGCAGGCGCGCCACCTTGTCGTTGATCGCCACGCGGCCGCCGATCTCGCCGGCGAAGCGCTGGTTGAAGAAGGTGATGGGCAGCCTCAGCACGTGCCAGAAGAAGGTGGCCGAGGTGGAGAGCGCCACCTTGGTCTCCAGCCGGAGCAGGTAGCGCTGCTGCAGGAAGGTGAGCACCGCCTGCACCACGCCGGTGAGCGCCATCAGGATCAGGAGGGGGCGCAGCCACGCCGTGAGCCCCTTCACCAGCACGCTGTCGACGAAGACGCGCGAGAAGGTGGGGACCACGAGCCCGGGGACCACCAGCGACAGCCCGGCCAGGATCACGAAGAGCAGCGCCAGCCGCGAGCCCCTGAGCCGCGGGGCCAGCGTGCCCAGGAGCCCCCTCCGGCGGCCGCCCGCCTGGAAGTCCTCGCCCTTCTCGAAGGTCATCACCACGCCGGTGAACGACTGGTCGAACTCCTCCTCCGAGATCACGCGCGGCCCCTGGGCGGGGTCGTTGATGCGCACCTGCCCCTTGTGGAACCCGTCGAGCACCAGGAAGTGGTTGAAGTTCCAGTGCACGATGGCCGGCATGGGGAGAGGGCGGAGCTGGTTGGGCTCCTTCTTGAACCCCTTGGCCACGAGCCCCAGGCCGCGCGCGGCCTTGAGCAGGTTGCTGGCCTTGCTCCCGTCGCGCGAGACGCCGCACGCCACGCGCAGCTCCTCGAGCGGCACGTAGCGCCCGTGGTGGGCCAGGATCATGGCCAGCGAGGCGGCGCCGCACTCCACCGCCTCCATCTGCAGGATGGTGGGGGTGCGCACCCACTTCGCGGGGGCTGCGGCCGCCTCGGGGGGCGCCGGGCGGAGCCAGGGCGGAAGCTTCAGCCTCCCCCAGTGACGGCGCGTGATGCTCGCCAGTGGCATCGGTCAGCGTGGTGCGGTTCGGGTGGGGCGGGGGCGCCGCCATCGGCGCCCCCGCCGCGATCGGTCTCTGGTCCGGCTCGGGTCCGGCGGTCCGGCTTACATCCCCGACCAGCGGCGCAGCAGCGGGAGCACCGCGGCCAGGGGGCGCTGGCGGTCGACGGTGACCTGGCCGCTGGCCAGGGTGCCGCTCTGGATCTCGACCGGGGGGCCGCCGGAGGACGACCAGCGGTAGCGGCTCACGGTGGCGGGGTCCACGATCAGGTCGGCGTGCACCTCGTAGGGGGCGCCGTTGCCGGAGAGGCCCTGCACCAGCTGGTCGTTCTTGAGCGTCATGGCCATGCCGCGCGGGGTGGCGGGGAAGTTGGAGACGAAGGTCACCTTCCCCAGCATCATCCCGAACTCCTCCTGCCGCACCGTGGAGGGGGCGATCTGGATCTCCATCCCCGGCTTCACCTTCTTGCCGTGCATCGAGGGGACGTAGATCACCGCCATCAGGTTCTTCACCGAGCTGCCGGTGAGGTCCAGGTTCAGGACGGGCTCGCCGCGCCCCACCATCTTCCCCTGCTCGGTCATCAACTCCAGGATGCGCCCGGTGTAGGGCGAGACCACCTGCGAGGCGCGGCGGAGGTCGCGCTCCAGCTGCGCCAGCTCCAGCTCGGCCAGCTGGATCTCGCGGCGGTGGGCGGCGAGCTGGCGGGAGCGGTCGTTGTCGGAGGAGAGCTTCTGCACGTCGAGCTGCGCCAGCTGGCTGCGCCCGGAGCGGATCTTCTCCTGCGACTGCTCCAGCTGCTGGCGGGTCTGCAGCAGGGCGCCGCGGGTGACGAGCCCCTGCTCCACCAGCTTCTCCTGGCTCTGCACCCGCTCGGTGAGCCAGCGCAGCGTCTGCTCCTCGGCGGCGATCGACTGCTGCAGGTTGCGGCGCTGCTCGCCCACGCTCTGGGCCTGCAGCTGGGCGTCGTTGCCGCTGAAGGACAGGGTGCGCTGGTACTCGGCGCGCAGCGCCGCCAGCCGGGCCTTGGCCTCCTGCAGGCGGGCCGAGTGCTCGGGCTGGGCGATCCACGCCACCACCTGCCCCTCGGTCACGCTGTCGCCCACGCTCACGGAGACGTCGGTGACGCGCCCCTCGGCGGGCGAGACCACCTCGAAGACGCCGCCGCTCTTGAGCAGGATCCCGCCGCCGGCCACCTTCTCGGAGAGGGAGCCGAAGACGCCCCACATGATCGCCATCACCAGCAGCGCGCCCAGGCCGGCCAGCGCCAGCCAGCCGCGGGGGTTGGTCACCTGCATCACTTGGTCGAGCTGCTCGGGCGAGGAGAGCCGGTCCAGCGACACCTTGCGGAAGACTCGGTTTTCCATGTTGCGGAGGCGGTTGTCGGGGCTCGTGGTGGCTCGGGGGCGCCCGGGCGGTGGCGGCCGGGCGCGGCGGCTTTACGGTCTGCTCAGCAGCCGCGCGGGGTCGACCGCCGGGCCGTCGGCGGTGTCCTCGGCCAGGGTGCCGGTCTCCACGCGCAGCTGGGCCAGCGCCTTGGCGTAGGCCAGCCGGCCGGCCACCTCGCTCAGCAGGGCGCCGGTCAGGTTGTCCTCGGCGTAGATGACGTCGAACAGGGTGGCGGCGCCCAGGCGGTTCTTCTGCTGCTCGTTCTCGACCGTGGTGCGGTAGAGCGCCACGGCGCGCTCGGCGTGCTCCACCGCGGCGGCGCCGCGGGAGAGCGACTGGACCAGCAGGGCCACGCTCGCGGTGATGTGGCGGGCCCGGTCGGCCACGTCGGCCGCCTTCTCGGCGCGCTGGGCCTCGGCCTGGGCCGCGAGCCCGCGGGCCTCGGTGCGGGCGACGGGGAGCTGCCAGTCGACCCGGACCGAGGCGTTCAGGCCGGGGACGTCGCGGTAGAGCGGCTCCACCAGCCCGCCGTAGCCGCTGCCCAGCCGCCGCCCGGCGTACCCCATCGAGAGCTGCAGGTCCAGCCGGGGCTTGAGCTCCTCGCGGGCGCCGGCCAGCAGGACCTCGTCGGAGGAGAGCTCCATGCGGGTGGCCACGTAGTCGCCGCGGCGCTCCAGCGCCAGCCGCGCCAGCCGCTCGGCGTCGGCCGCGCCGGGGCTCCAGGCGGCGGCCGCGGGAAAGGGGGTGCCGGGGGCGGGGAGCGCGGCCGTCTCGGCCAGCTCCAGCCCCATCGCCAGCCCCAGGTTGGCGCGGGCCTCCTCGACGGCCTGCTCGGCGGCGATGCGCTGCTGGCCGGCCCGGGCGAGGGCGGCGTCGAGGGGGGTGAGGTCGGCGGCGGGGCGCTCGTCGCCCGCCACCAGCGCGCGGGTCTCCTCCAGGCGGCGCCGGGCGCGCTCCTCGGCCTGGGCGTACACCTCCAGCCGCGCGTGCGCGGCCACGTAGTCCCAGTAGGCGCCCACCGCCTGGTTCACGCCCACGTCGGTGGCGTAGCGCACGTCCAGGCGGACGGCGTCGGCGCGCAGCCGCGCCGCGCGCTCGCCGGCGGTGCTGGCGCGGCCGAAGCGGTCGCGCAGGAGCGGGACGGCCACGCTCAGGCTCACGCTGGAGCCGGCGTCGGCCGCCGCCGCGCCCTCGCGGGCGGTGCGGCTGACCGTCACCCGCGGCTGCACGACGATCCCGGAGCGGAACTGGCGGGTGGCGTTCAGCTCGTAGGCGGCGGTGTGGGTGGTGGCGGCCTGCAGCCCGGCCTGGCCGGCTTCGAAGGCGCTCTGCTGCGTGCCGCTCACGCTGGCGCCCAGCCGCAGGTCGAAGCGCCCCGCGGCGGCCAGCGCCCGCGCGCGGACGGCGTCCGCGCGGGCCACCACCGCCAGGATCTGGGGGCTCCCCTCCATCGCGCGGCTCACCACCCGGTCCAGGGTGAGGCCGCCGCCGTCCTGCGCGGCCGCGGCGCGCGGCGCGCCGAAGAGCGCCAGCGCGGCCAGCGCGGCCCCCAGGCGGGCCGCCGAGCGGAAGGTCTGCTGCGGCATCGTCGTCTCTCTCCGGCGCGGGTCGCGGTGCGGGGGGTGCGGCGGGCGCCGCCGGCTCAGCCGGCGGCGACCGTGTCGAAGGCGGCCGCGGGGAAGTGCACCCGGGCCAGCCCGCCGACGACGGCTTCCAGCTCGTCGTCGGTGAGCTCCATCTCGGCGTCGAGGATCCGGGCCGCGGCGGGCTTCAGCTCCAGCTTCAGCTCGACCGGCGGCGCGGCGACGAGGGTCGTCTGCGTCATGGCTCGCCCTCAGGGGGGAGGCGGGGGAGGCGGATCGGACGGCGGGGGCGGCGCGTCGTCGTTCCAGTACTGCAGGGTGCCGCCGGCGACCTTCTCCAGGTCGTCGTCCGACAGCTCGTCGTCGCCGCCGCACAGCTCGGGGAGCACGACCACCACGTCGAACGCGGGGTCCTTCTCCACGAACCTGATGCGGAAGCCGGCGGGGAGCGCCACGCCGTACGCGCCGTGGATGGCGCCGGCGGGGTCGGCGAGGAGCTGCTGGCGGAACGCGCGGTCGGTGCCCGCGCGATGCACGACCTGCTCGAGCAGCTTCTCGCTCATCTTCGAGGAGGACATCGGGTGCTCCAGACTCCGGGGGTGGGGGTGAACCGTCTGTCGGCCCGGGGAAAAGCAAGCGCCGTGCACGGGCGCCTGTCTCTCCAAGTGTTTGTCGTGGATGGATTTGTGGGGCTGGACGCTGCGCCGGGGCCGGGGCTGGCGGCGTCCCGGCTCTACCCGGTAGAGCGGGGGCTCTACGGGCCGCGCGGGTCTTCCAATCCGGAGGGCCGACAGGGGTGTCGGCGCCATGCCGGGGCCATCTGCGCCGGAAGCGGCAAGGCCTCACGCAGAATCGACGCAGTCGACGGAGAACCCCGCGGTTCTCCGCTGACCCGGTCGATCCGTGCGAGGCATTCGGTGGTGGATCTCGATTCCGGACGATCCTCCGCCAGAGGGGATCAGACCGCGGCGAGCTCGGGCGCGGCGGCGGGGGAGGGGGCCGGGCGGCGGGGGAGGAAGCGGTTGTGCAGGCAGAGGTAGGCCTTGGCTTCCACGCGGCCGGCGTCGAACACCAGCTTCACGTGGTTGACGCGCCGCACCACCAGGCTCTTCCACAGCTCGTGCGGGAGCTGCTCGCGCGCCGCGCCGGGGAAGGCGGCCATGGCGTCGCGCTCCTGCGCCGTGCACAGGCCGGCGCCCACCAGGTGGTCCAGGAACGCGGCCTCGCAGATCTCCCCGCGCACCTGCGTGCGCCGGCCGAAGACGTACTCCAGCCCCAGCCGGCCGAGGACGCCGCCGGCGTCCAGGTCCAGGTGCACCAGCGCGGCGTCGCGCGCGGGGGCGCCCTCGCGCACGGCGCTCAGCTGTGCCAGCGCGGCCTCGAGGGGGGCGTACGGCCCCGGCCAGCCGGCGGCGCGCAGGAAGGCCGGGAGGTCGCGCGCGCTCACCTCCACCGGGCACACCCTGAGCGCGCGGGTGCCGCGCGGCAGGAGGCAGCCGGCGTAGAGGACGGTGGCGCCCCCGGGGAGGCAGCGGTAGACGCGCCGGAGCGCGGCGCGCCGGGCGGGGTCGAGCGCTCCTCCGAGGAGCGCCTCCAGCGCGGCCTCGGTGCGCGCGCTCCGCTCGCCGGCCGTGCCGGTGCCGAAGGCGGCGGGGGTGAAGGCCACGAACACGCCGGGCAGCGGCGGCGCCCCCCCGGCGCGCGGGTCCACGTCGAACTCCAGCCAGAGCGAGTCGACCCAGGGGTGCAGCGGGTCGGCGGGGTCGGCCCAGCGGCGGCAGAGCCCGGCCACCCGCTCCCACGCGGGGGCGGCGGCCAGGCCGGGGGGGAGCGCCAGCGCGGGGTTGGCGCCGGTGATGATCTCGCGCCCCGCGGCGTCGACCTCGACGATCACGTCGACGGGGGCGGGGCGGCCGCCGAGGCGGCACTCCAGGTAGGTCCAGCGGGTGAGCGCGGCCGGGAGCGCGGCGGCCGCCGCGCGCGCGGCCGCGTACTCCTCCGGCGGCAGCAGCGCGGCGGGGAAGTGGGCCGAGAGCGTGTCCAAGGTGTCGGCCAGCGAGATCATCGGTCGCGTCGGTGGGGCGGTGCGGCGCCGCCGCCGGACGGGGCGGGCGGCGCCGGGCAGGGTGGCGCCCGGCGCGCTCCGGCCCGCGCGGGGCGGCTCAGAAGCCGCCGTCGGTCGGGAAGGTCGGAGGAGTGCCCAGGGTGTCGCAGAAGTCGACGGTCTGGCAGCCGTCGATGCTGCACAGGCCGCCGCCGGCCACTTCCTCCAGCGCCTCGTCGCTCAGCTCCGGCTCCTCGCCGCGGGCGACGAACTCCTGGGTCTCGATCTCGAACATGGGGGGCTCCAATCGGGAAAGGGGGATGCGGCCGCCCGGGGGCGCCGCGCTGCGATCCGGCCCGGGGGAGAGGCAACCCGGATACCGCGCCGGGAGGACGCCACAACTCCTTTTTCCGATGCGGGTTGCGGGATGGTGGCGCCAACGGGCCTCCCCCCGGGTGGAGCCCCGGCTCCATCCGGTAGAGCCGGCGCTCCATTGCGCGGGGGCGCCCGGGGGCGCCTCGATCCGCGAGGCGCGGAACGTTCCGCATCGGCGGGAGGGCGCGGCAACCCTCTCCGCCGGCGCTCCCGGGTAGAGCCGCGCGGACAGGATGTAGAGCCTCCGCTCTACCCGGGCCGCGGCGAGCCGCGCCGGAGCATGGCGCAAGTGTTTGCATCGTATGGGTTTGCGAGATCGGGCGGGCGGGCACGGCCGGTGCGTTCCCACCGGGCCGTTCGGCCGCTCCGTGCGGCCACCCCCGGCTGGGCGGTCCCGTCCGGCCACCCCACCCCAGGAGGCTCCCATGTCGGAGAAAGAGCAGATCGAGGCGCAGGCGGGCGACGAGCTGGACGAGACCCAGCTCGAGGCCGTGTCCGGCGGCGACGGCATCATCAGCGACGCCATCGACTGGTGCGCAGAGCAGATCAACAAGGCGGGCCAGCAGCTCGTGCAGGCCGCGAGCGGCGGGATGATCCAGCAGTAAGTCGACACCCGTTCCGGACCAGACCCCTCCGGGCCGGAGCGGTCCGGTCCGGGCGGGATCCTGCTCACCCCGAGGGAAGTTCCGGGGGGGCGGACGGGGGCGCCCGCCCGGGCGGCTCCGGGGCGGGAGGAGGCCTTCGCGGCCTCCTCCCGCCCTGCGCGTTTTTCCGGCACCGCCGCCGGGCTCCGCCCGCCGATGGAGCCGCAGAACGCCGCCGGAAGAGCGCGGCCACGTCCGAGCGATCCTTCTCGAGCCGGTGCTGCACGGGCTTCACGGCGCCGCTGCTCTGCACCCGCGGCTCCCGCCGGAGTCCTCCGGCTCCCGCCCACGACCGCTCGACCACGCCGGCAGCGCGGCGGGCGAGCGCCGGCTGTACACGCCGCCAACCTCTCGCGGCTACCGGGGCCGGGCCCGGTCGGCCGAGCGCTGACGCGGCGTTGCGGCGGACGGCGCCTGACACCGACGACCGGGTAAAAAGCTCTGAAGACCTCACGCAGAGACGCAGAGACGCCGAGAAAGCCTGATACCACCTTGCAGAGCATCGTTCGGGAATAGGTCCTGAAAGGCCTCACACAGAGAAACGGAGAAACAGAGGACTTCGGTTTCTCTGTTCCTCTGTTTCTCTGTGTGATTCCAATCTGTTGCTGTTCTGTTTGGAACCAGAACGATGCTCCGAAACGTGGTATGAGTTCTTCTCCGCGTCTCCGGGCCTCTGCGTGAGGTCGATCTCTTCTGTTTGGAACCGGAGCGGCCGGGAAGGTCGGCGGGTGATCGGGGCGGGGAAGGAACCGGGGGAAAGCAGCGGCGCCGGGGCGGCTGTGAGCCACGCCCGGCGCGTGCGGGGAGCCTGCGGCCGCGGGAGGCGGCTCAGGCGATGCCGCTGTCGAGCACGGGGTAGAACGGCGGCGGGCCGAAGGTGTCCTGCAGCTCGCTGTTCACCTGGCAGCCGCCGGCGACCTGCTCGAGCGCGTCGTCGTTCAGCTCGGGCTCCTCGCCGCGGACGTTGGGCTGGCTCTTCTCCTGGTCGGACATCGTCGTCTCCATCGGTTGTGGGGGTGCCCGGGCCGCGGACGGCCCGGGCGCAGCGTGTGGTCAGGCCCGGGGGCCCGCGAAGGCCGGGCTCCGGGCGCGGTCTCGCCCGCTCAGCTCTCGCAGGGGATGTCCCACGGATAGTCCGTCGGGATGGTCATCGGCAGGGTGAAGCAGCCGGTGTCGTAGAGCTGGCTGTCGATCTGACAGCCGCCGGCGACCTGCTCCAGCGCCTCGTCGTTCAGCTCCGGCTCCTCGCCGCGAACCTCGGGGGCGTTCTTCTCGTTCTCGGACATGTCTCGGCTCCGTGGGCGGGCCGGGGCGGCGCCCCGGCGGGTCGATGGGCGCGGAGGGAAACCGTCGCCCGTGGGGAGCGGGGCCGCGCTGCGGCCGCCGCGGCTTACCGGCAGAAAGTGTCCTGCGTGGGGATGGTCATCTGCGTGAACGGATCGTGGAGCTGGCTGTCGATCTCGCAGCCGCCGGCGACCTGCTCCAGCGCCTCGTCGCTCAACTCCGGCTCCTCGCCGCGAACGTTCTTCTCGTGCTCCGACATGGTTCCTCCGGGGGTGGGGGATGGGGTTTCGGCTGCGTCGGGACAAAGCAACGGCGATACCACGGGCGGCAGATCCGTAAGTATTTATCGGCGCGTCACTTGGCGGATCACGTCACCCACGGCCGGAGCCCGGCCTGGAGCCGGGGCTCCACGCGATAGAGCCGCCGCTCCATTGCCGGGGCGGTTTCGGCGGGCCCCGGCCGAGCCCGCCGCGCCCGATCCGGTCCCGCCCGGGCCCGCGGAGAGTCGTTCGAGGTAGAGCATCGGAGCTTCTCAACGCAGACGCGGAGGAACGGAGGACTCGCGGGGGTCCTCCGTTCCTCCGTGTCTCCGCGGGATCCCGACCCGTCATCCGATCCTGGCGCCGGGACGAGGCCCGGCGGCGGCGCTACTCCCAGAGCAGGACGGAGGGGAGACGGTCGGGGTGGTGCAGGCGCAGGAGCTGGTACCCGATCCCGGACGCGCCCTGGAACAGCCCCGGCGTGAAGGCGCTGTCCAGCGTGGCGTGGCCGAAGGTGCCCCGCCGCGCCGCCCCCTGCGCCACCTCGCGCCCCAGCTCGCGCGCGCGCTCCGCCAGCTCGGGGCGCCCGAGCGCCCGTCCGGCCGAGAGCAGGAGCTCGGCGCGCCCCATGCCGCCGCAGCAGAGGGTGGCGGGGCCGCCGGGCTTCGCCCGAGCGGCGGCGGCGAGCGCGCGCTCCAGGTCCGCCCGCGCGCCCGGGCCGGCGAGCGCGCCCGGCGCGGCGGCGCGGCCCAGTCCCACCCCCGCGGCGCCGTGGCACCAGGCGCAGAGGAGGTCGGCGGCGGGCGCGGCGCCGCGCTGCCCGGCGTGGTCCAGCCAGTTCCCCAGCTCCTCCCGGTAGAGCGTGGCCTCGAACGCGTGCGCCTCGGCCGCCGCCTCGGCCAGGGCCGGCTCTGCCGTGTGCCCGTGCAGCCGCAGCAGCGCGTACGCGATCCCCGCCGCGCCGTGGCCGAAGCCCGTCCCCAGCCGTCCGTCCGCGCGCGGCCAGGCGCGCAGCCCGGTCGCCGGGTCGGCCGCGCGGGCCGCCAGCAGGCGCCGCGCGCAGTCGCCGGCCCGCTCCAGCGCCAGGGCGTCGCCGGTGGCCTCGTGCACCGCCAGGAGCGCCAGCAGCGCGCCGGCCGCGCCCGAGAAGACGTCCGGCTCGCCCGCGGCGGCGGCAGCCCGCCGGGTCACGGCGGCCGCGGCGCGCCGGGCGGCCTCCACCAGCGGCGGCTCGTCCAGGAGCGTCCCCGCCCGGAGCAGCCCGTACGCGACCCCGCCGATCCCCGCCGCGGCGCCCAGGCCGAGCTTCGCCCTGAGCCGCGCCAGGGCGCGGGGGTCGCCCGCCGCGGCGGCGAGCGGGGCCAGCGTCTCGAGCGCCAGGCGGCGGTGGCGCGCCTCGCCGCCCACCGCCGCCAGCGCGGCCAGGAAGAGCCCGATCCCGGCGCGGCCGTGCGCCAGCCCGGGGCCGACGAGCTCCGCGGCCCCGTCGTGCAGCGCCAGCCAGGCGGGGCCGCCCGCGCCGCGCACCGCCAGCGACTCCAGCCAGCGCGCGACCTCGCGGGCCGCGCCGAGCGCCTCCGCTGCGGGCGCGCTCGGCGCGGCGCCGGCCGCGCGGGCGCGCTCGGCCCACTCCCGCCGCAGCCGGTGCCCGGTGAAGGCCACCCGGACGCAGTGCGCCTGGCGCTCCCGCTCGGCCGCGTCGAGGGCCGCCAGCCGGGCGGCCGCGCGCGCGAGCCCCGGCTCCTCCGCGAAGTCGGGGACCTCGCCGGCGGCGGTGGGGAGCGCGGTGGCGCCGACCCCCATGTGGAACGACGGAACGTCCATGCCGTGCAGGGCGGCCGCCTCGTCGCGGAAGGCGGGCCACAGCCGGGGCCGCTCGGGCCGGCGCAGCGCGGGGCGCACCAGGACGTCGATCTCCACGCTGCGCTCCACGCCGCACTCCAGGAAGCGCGGGGTGAGCGTGCGCTGCAGGAGCGAGCCGTAGACGGAGGTGGAGCGCAGGATCACCCGCACCCGGTTGGCGCGGAACGCCTCCAGCGGCCCGCCGGGCGCCAGCAGCTCGGCGCGCCTCTTCTGCAGGGTGCGGAACATGTCGCGGAAGCCGCGCTCCACCGGGGCGGCGGGGTCGCCGGGGGCGGGCGCGCCGGCCAGGGTGGCGACGTTCGCGCGGCCCGGGTCCAGGTCGCTGGCGACGAAGCCGCCCCCGGCGAAGGTGGAGCCGTCCGGACGGCCGTGGAGCTGCGGGAGGAGCCCGGCGGCCATCACGGAGTGCTGCATCCCGTCCCAGAAGCGGGCCTGCACGGGCTCGCCCACCCCCTCGTCGCGGGTGGCGGCGCGCAGCAGCACCTCCAGGTCGATGAGCACCGGGTGCTCCCCGACGGCGATCAGGTTCTCGTGGTGCAGGTCCTGGCCGGAGAGCAGGTACATCAGGCAGAGCAGCTTCCCCGCGCGCACGCGGTGCCGCTCCACCGCCGCCGGGTCGGCGCAGTCGGCGTGCGCCACGTACTCCGTCCACCCGTAGCCGCCGCGGTCCAGCACCCGGAGCGGCCGGAGCGCCGGCTCCCCTCCCGCGGCGTTCAGCCAGTCCACCAGCGCCGCGAAGGCGCGCTCCGCCGCGAGCGGGCGGGGCTTGTAGACCGCGGTGGTCCCGCACGCGAAGCGCAGGATCGCCACCGTGCGCCCCCCGGCGTGCGGGTCCGAGAGCCCGGCCCGCGCGTCCGCCACCGGGCCGGGGTCGCCGCCGCCGCCGAAGGCCGCGGCGAGCGCGCCGCGGTCGGCCGTCAGGCGGGCGAGCAGCTCGGCGGCGGCCTCCACCCAGGCGAGCGTCCGCTCCGCCAGCAGGCGCGCCAGCACGGGGTAGCGCCCGAACACCTCGCGCAGGCCGCCGGCCAGCGCGGCCGCCACGAACGCCTCGGGCGCGCCGTCGGCCTCGCCGCGCCCGCCGCGCCAGGCGGCGCGGGCGGCGTGCAGCGCGCGCTCGGCGTAGTCGGCCAGGGCGCGCAGGAGCGCGCGCTCGAACTGCAGGTGAGCCCGCGCCTCCAGGAGCGCGTGGTGGACCCCGGCGGCCGCCGCGAGCCGCCGGCGCCCGGCCAGCACGAAGGGGAGCGCCAGCTCGCCGAACGGCAGGCGCGGCTCCACCTCCAGCAGCGGCTCGGCCGCGAGCGCGGCGGGGGTGAGGGCGGGCGCGGCCGCGGACGCCTCGCCCACCACGGCCGCCCAGGCCGGGAGCCGCGCGCCGCGGGCCAGCCGCACCTCGCCCACGCCGCGGAGCGCGGCGGCCTCGTCCAGCCCGTCCCACGCCAGCCGCCGCGCGAAGCGCTCCGCGTCGCCGCGCGCCACCAGCTGGCGCCAGCGCTCCAGCCGCGCCCGCGCGACGGCGGGATCGGCGTCGGCGTCGGGAGCGAAGGCGCCGCCCAGCCGCTCGCCGAAGGTGGCGGCGCGCTCCACGATGCGCACCAGCTCTGCGCGCGAGAGGGGGCGGCGGGAGCGGCGGGCACGGGTCGGGGAGGTGCTCGGCATGCGGATGCGCGGGGGTGGACGGGAGAAACGCGGGAGCCGGGTAGAGGCGAGCCGCCACGCGATAGAGCGCCCGCTCTACGCGCGCGCCCGCCGCGCCGGCGGCGGAATGCGCCAAGCCGTTGTCACGGAGCCACCTGCCGCGCCGCGCGGCGGGTCGTGCCTCCCCGTGGCAGGGCAGGCTCCGGGCCACCGCGCGGGCCTCTCCGCCGCCGGCCGCTGCGAGTTCCGAAGATCGGTCGGTGCCGGGGCCGGCCGGTGTTCGCCAACCCCGGAATGCCTCGTCGGATCGACCGCTTCCCGGCGCGTGGCGGAGCGAGCCCGGGCTCCGTGCCGGGATCCACGGCCTGCCGTCCCGGACCGCCGTTGCACCCGCTCGCGATGGAGGCGGGGCGCCAGCGGGTAGAGGCTCCACTCTACCGGCGAGGGAGGCGGCGGGCGGTCCGATGCCGCAAGTGCTTGACCTGCGTCCGTTTACAGGATCGGGACAGGGGGCATGTCCGCTGCATTGGAAAGCGGGTGACGGGCCACGGCGGGCGGACCTTTCCGCCCGGTACACCGGACCCTCGTTCCCCGAAGACGGTCCCATCGCAGAGCGGCGCCGGCGCGTGCCGCTCCCCTTCCCACTATCTGCCAGGAGAGCACCATGTCGGAGAACAAGCAGAGCGCGGCCGAGGTCGTCGCCGAGGTCGAGCTGAACGAGGCGGAGCTGGAGTCGGTGGCCGGCGGCACCCTGGGCGACGCGCTCATCGACCTCGCCAAGGCCGAGATCGAGCTGGGCAAGCTCATCATCGAAGCCGTCACCGGCAACTGACCGTCCGATACCGTTTTCAGTGTTCGTTCGGGATCGAGATCCGTCGCTGGATCTTTCACACGCAGTTGACGGAGGAACTGCGGGGTTTCTCCGTTGACTCCGTTGACTCCGTGTGAGGTTTTTCGTCGGAGGATCAGGAATCCGGAACCATCCTTCGCAACATGGTATGACGCGCTCCGCGTCGTCCCAACGTTCCACTCCCCACCACCACAGCAGAGCGAGACCCCCATGTCCGAGCGCGAGCAGACCACCCCGGAGGCCGTCGACGCGGCCGAGATCCCCCAGGTGCAGCTGTCGGAGACCGAGCTGGAGAGCGTGGCCGGCGGCACGTATCTGTACGTTTCGCCCACGCTCGCCCAGGCGTGCCTGGACGCCATCAAGCAGATGGACGAAGCTCCCACGAGCTGAGGCGGCCGGCCTTCCCGGGACGACGGGCGCCGCGGCGTAAGGGAGCCTGCACCCGGCACCGCCTCCATGGCGGCGCAGAGCCGGCAGCCGAGAAACCGAGAGCCGCGGGGGAGTTCGAACTCCTCCGCGGCTCTCGGTTTTCTCCGCGTCTGCGCGTGGTACCAGATCCGAAGATCCGTTGGTGTTCGCTGTCATTCTGAGCTGAGGCCCGGCCACCCGAACCAGCCTCCGCGCGGATCGGTGCAGGGCCGAAGAATCTTCTCACCCTGGCAGGTGGGTTGGGCGCGATAGTGACACGGATGCCGCTTGCTTCATCCACCCGTTGTTTATCCGGGGGATTTGGTAGTGCGCCCGTGCCAAGGCGGCGTGTTCTTGCAGGTGAAAGTCCTGCCGGAGGAGTTGACGGTGCACCTCCGTAGCTACGGGCGATGGCAGAAGATCGCCATCGAGCCGCCCGGACAACGGTCCTCCTTGGGAGGGCTGGCGAGCTTGCGGGCCCAACGAGAGTGAACCCTGAGCAGGCCTCGAAACGATGTCGCGAGTGCCGACCCGCCTACCAAACGGGAAAGGCCGCCGCGCCCGGATCTTCAACCGTCGTAGACCGGGCGGCTCGCCGGGGTAATGGGGAGGGCACGCAAGCACGGAGCGCGCACGCAACACGGGAGGCCCAGGTCGGTCGCTGCTGCGCACCTCGTGAAGAATGGGGGCCGGCGTGGGGTCTCGGAGGGGCTCACAGTACCGGGAAGCCGGGTAATGCCGGTGGAGGGAAGGGCCCTGCTTCTGGGGCGCTTCGGAAGAAGGCGAGGAGGGGAGAATGGCGTGAGCCTGGAAACTCCGAACGATCCGGATCCTTCGGAACAAGCTCTACCTCAAGGCCAAGAGGAAAGTCCCGGGTCCCAGGCGGGGGCTGTGTGATGGGGCAGAATCGCATGCTTGAGGTGAAACCCGGTCGGAGAGCCGGATGCGGGAAATCCGCACGTCCGGTTCGATGAGCGGGTCGGGGAAAACGAGCCATGGTCTGGCTGGTGAGGCACTCCCGAAGGAAACGGGGAGCTCCAGATAGGCCCGACCTGAAGCCACGGCGCCCCGGCTCGACTCTACTGATGTCTTCGTCCCGCGCCTACTCCCAGGCCAGCACCGCCGGAAAGCGCTCCGGGTGCGCGGCGCGCAGGAGCTGGTAGCCGACGCCCGCCATGCCGACGAACAGCCCGGGGTGGGAGAACGGCTCCCAGCCGGTGCGCCACCCGCCGCGGGCGCGGGCCCGCTCCACCGCCGCCAGCGCGGCGGCCTGCCCCTCGCGCACCAGCTCCGGCCGCCCCAGCGCCGCCCCGGCGCAGAGGAAGAACTCCACCCGCCCCGGCACCCCCGCGCACGCCGAGTCGCCGCCATCGAAGAGGTGCGCGCGCGTCCGCTCCAGCGCCGCCTCCACGTCCGCGCGCGCCTCGCCGCCGTCCGCGTCAAGCGCGGCCAGGCGGGCGAGCCCCACGCCGGTGGCGCCCGCGCTCCACGCCGCCGACGCCTCGGGCGCGGCGGCGAGACCGGCCCCCAGCAGGGAGCGCTCGCAGCGCATCGCCTCGCGCGCCGCGTCCGCCGGCGAGTCGTCGCCCGCGGCGACGGCCAGGCGCAGCAGCGCGCAGGCGATCCCCGCCTGGCCGTGCGCCAGCCCGGCCTCGGGCCGCCCGAGCGGACCGGTCCACGCCATCGTCCCGGTCGCCTCGTCGCACACCCTCGCGCCCACGATCCCCTCTCCCACGGCCAAGGCGCGCGCGAGGGCGTCCGGGGCGCCGGCGCGGTGCAGCGCCAGCAGGCCGGGGATCAGCCCCGCCGCGCCGGACAGGAGGTCGCAGCGGTGCGCGGCGGGCGCGGGGGCCCCGTCCAGGAGCGCGGCGAGGGTGAGCGCCGCGTCGAGCAGCCGCGGCTCGCCCAGCCACTCCGCCAGGCGGGGGAGCGCGTAGAGGAGCGAGCCCGTCCCCGTGCCGGCGCCCAGGTCGCGGTCGCGGCGCAGGCGGAACATGGCCGCGTAGTCGTCCAGGTGGTCCACCAGCGGGCGCAGCGCGGCCATGGCCAGCGCGCCGTGCCCGGCGCCCGGGTCCGCCTGCTCCAGCGCGGCCAGGAAGAACGCCGTCCCCACATAGCCGTCGAGGAGGTTGGCCGCGCCCGCCCCCGCGTCGAAGCGGCGCGCCCGCGGCTCGTACGACGCGCCGATCCACCCCGCCTCGCCGTTTTCGGCGCGCAGCGCCGCGCGCGCCAGCTCCGCGGCCACCGCGCGCGCCCCGGCGAGCGCCGCCCCGGCCAGCTCCGCGGCGGCGTCTCCGGAGGCGCGGACGGGCGGGGCGGCGGCGGCAGAGGCGCCGGGACCCGCCGCCAGCCCGCGCGCCGCGTCGGCGCGGAAGGCCGCGTGGACGAGCGACAGCTGCGCCTCCAGGTCGGCCTCGCCCAGCGCGCCCAGGCGGCGCACCGCCTCGCCGTAGGCGTCGGCCGCGAAGCATCCCTCCGCCGCGCCGCCGCTGGAGAGCGGGAGCGCCGTGGAGTCCGACGAGGGCGCGAAGAGCGGGACGTCCATCCGCTCCAGGTCGTGGTGCTCGGAGCGCAGCGCCGGCCAGACGGCGGGCCGCGCGCCCAGGCTCACCAGCGGCCGGGCGAGCGCGTCGAGCTGGATCCCGCGCGCCACCCCGTCGGCCAGGTGGGTGGGGTGGAGGCAGCGCTCCAGGAGCGTCGCGTACAGGCTGGTGTGGTGCAGGATGAAGCGCACCGGGCACCCCCGCAGGCGCTCCACCGGCCCTCCGGGCGCCAGCAGCTCGGCGCGGTGCGCGGCCAGCGTGCGGTAGGTGCGGGCGAAGCCCTCCGCCACCGCGTCCACGTGCTCCCCCGCGGGGACCGGCCGGCCGTCGAGCACCGCCAGGTTGGACGCGCGCTGCGGAACGCGGACGCGCGTGCGCGCCAGCCGCATCCCGTCCTGGTTGCAAGCGGCCCAGACGGTGGCCTCGACCACCCCGTCGCCCAGCGGGGCATGGCACCCCAGGGCGCCCGCGTTGGCGCCCATTCCCGAGGCCGCCACCTTCAGCCGCGGGAGCATGTGCACCGCCAGCACCGAGCGCTGCGCCGCCGCCCGCGCCACCTCGGCGCCGAACGCCTGGTTCGGGACCTTCTCCACCAGGTCGAAGCGGTGCGACAGCAGCGTCTCCAAGTCGATCAGCACCGGGTGCTCGCCCGACGCCAGCAGGTTGTCCAGGTGGAAGTCGGTCCCGCCCAGCGCGTACGCCACCGCCAGCAGCGCCCCGCAGCGCTCGTAGTAGCGCCGCACCGCCGCGCGGTCGGCGCAGGCGCCGCCCTCCACGAAGGCGATCCACCCGTGGGTGGGGCGCCGCACCAGCGCGGGGGAGCGCAGCTCCGGGGCCCCGGGGCGGCGCGCCAGCCATGCGGCCAGCTCGCGGAACGCCGCCTCCAGCGCCAGCGGGCGGGGCTTGTAGACCACCCGCGCGCCGCCCTCGAAGGCGAGGATGAAGACGGAGCGGCCGCCCGAGTGGAAGTCCGAGGCGTCGCACTGCAGCGCCGCCACTCGCCCCAGCGCGCGCCCGCCTCCCAGCACCGCCTCGATCTCGCCGCGGTCGGCGTCCAGGCGCCCGAGCAGCTCGGCCGCCGTCTCGGCCCACAGCACCGCCGCGGTCCCCAGCAGCCGCGCGAGCACCGGATACTGCGCGAAGAAGCGCAGCGCGCCGCCGCCGCGCATGCCCTCCAGGAGCGCCTGGTACGCGCCGCCGCCGGCCGGCGCGCCGAAGAGCGCCCCCAGCCCGCCCGAGGCGCGCACGGCCCGCGTGGCCGCCAGCCGCGCGAAGAGCGCCCGCGACGCCGTGTGCGTCAGGCGCCGCAGGAGGGCGCGCTCCAGCGCCGCGTGGGCCGCGTCGTCCAGGAGGCCGCAGGCCGAGCCGGCCGCGGCCGCCACCCGCGCGCGCGCCCAGCGCACCAGCGGGAGGAGGACTTCCTCGAACGGGAGCGGATCGCCGGCGTCGAGCGCGCGGTCGGCCGGCGCGCGCTCCCCGGCCGGGACGCGCGCGCCGCGCCCCTCCCCGTACGCCTCGCCCACGGCGGCCGCCCACTCCGGGAGCGGCTCGTCCCCGTCGTCCGCGGGGCCGTCGTCGGCCAGCAGGGCCAGCGCCGAGGCCTCGTCCAGGCCGTCCCACGCCAGGCGCAGGGCGAACGCCGCGGCGTCGCCGCTGGCCATCGCATCGCGCCAGGCGGCCAGCCGGCGCTCGGCCAGGGGCGTCGGCGCGGCGGGGGAGGCGGGGGGGCGGGCACGGAAGGCGTCCAGGCGCTCGTACAGCGGGCGCGCGCGGCGGACCAGGTCGCGCAGGGCGCGCCGGGCGTCGTCGGCCGGCGTCGCCGCGGGGGCGGGGGCGGAGGCGAGCATGGGCGGGCTCAGCTGCGCCGCAGGCCCAGGGTGGCGGCGGCCAGCAGCGCCGTCGCCGCGAGGAGGACCAGTCCGGCGTTCCAGCTCTGCGTGCGGGCGTGGGACACCCACAGCGCGGCCGCGCACGCCACGAACGCGGCCACGCAGGCGGCGACCAGCAACTTCTGGTGGGGCATCGGGGCTTCTCCGGGATCTCGGACGGCGGGGGTGCGCGCACGGGCGGCGCGGAGTCGCTCCGCGCCGCCCGGGGGTCGCGGGGGCCCCGGAGGGCCCGCCGCGCGGAGGTGCTCAGTGGGTCAGCTCGTAGCCGATCACGGTGAGCGCCGAGCCGATCGCCACGCCCACGGCGATGGCGGTGATGATCTCGGAGCCGCCCGCCACCGCCTCCAGCTCGCTCTCCGACAGCTCCGCCGACGGATCGACGAAGTCGGGGAGGACGATGGTCGCCGTGGCCTTGTTCTCGATGAACACGATGCCTTCCGGCACCTCGTGCCCGAAGTGCGACGACAGGGCGGCGCGGGGCTCGGTGAGCAGCTGCGTGCGGAACTCCGGGTCGGTCGCGGAGCGGGTGAGCACACCCTCCATGCGCTCGCGCCCCTGCTCCACCAGCTCCGGGTTGTTCCGGATCATCTCGACGACGGTCTTGCGGTCCATGGGAGCCTCTCTGCGTAGGTGGTTGGCTTTCTGCCAGGAATCGGGGGATGGTCCGGATCAGTCCAGCGACATGCCGGCGGCGAGGGCGCCCAGGCAGGCGGCGGCCAGGCCGGCCACGGCGAGGATGGTGACCACCTCGCTGCCGCCCGCGACCGCCTCCAGCTCGCTCTCCGACAGCTCCGCCTGGCCGATCGGCTCCGGGAGCACGATGGTGGCGGTTCCCGTGTTCTCGACGAAGGCGATGTTCAGGTGCTCGAAGCGCGAGGCGTCGGTCCCGGTGAACTCGGCGAGCGCCTCGGCCGGGCTCTCGATCAGCTTGCGGCGGAAGTCCGCGTCGGTCGACGAGCGGACCAGCACCTGGGCGACGACCTCGTCGGCCTTCTGCTTGAACTCGGGGTCGTTGCGGTAAGCCTCGGCGTACTGCTGCATTTGGGGCCTCCAGACTGAGTGGGTGAGTGCGGTCGAACCGCGGAGCGCGGTTCCGCTGAAAGCCGGCGTCGTCGCCGGCCGGGGTGCGCGTCTTCGTGCCGCGTTCGTCGCGGACGGGCCCCTGATAGGGCAACGGGCATACCATGTCCGGCACGGATCGTAAGTGATTGCAGGTATACAGTTTAGGGTGTCAGGCCACCCGGATCGCCCCGGCGGGAATGGAGTCCCGGCTCTACCGGGTAGAGACTCGGCTCGCCCGGGCCGCCGGGCCGGACCCGGGGGAGGAAACAGGGAGCGGCGCCGCCGGATTTCTCCCGCGGCGCCACGTGTCTGCCGAGCCCTGGTTCTGGATTCCCGGATCTTGCGGAAAGGCCTCGCACGGAGTGGACGGAGTCAACGGAGAACACCGCGATTCTTCCGCTGACTCCGTACGAGGTCGGGCTGTGGTGAGCCGGGCCGACGCTCGCACGCCGCCCGCGGATCCTTCGGTCGCCGGGGCTCCGTCGGGATGACGCTCCGGGTGGGTGCGATCGTGCACGATCGATCCCGGAACCCGGTACCGGGCTCCGAACGAGGGTCTGCGGACGACCCGAGGCCGCCGCCGACCGTCCCTGTTCCCGCCGGATCTCCCCTGCGTCCGCCCTTGCGGGGCATCCGCGCCGCGCCGACATTCGGACCGTCGCCGGACGCGTCTTCCGCCCGACCCCGCATCCCGCGCCCGCATTGGCCACGCACGCCGAAGACCCGGCGGCCCCGGAGCCGCCCCCCGCCGCCCCGCCCTCCACGCTGGGGCAGACGCCGCACGAGCCCACCGTGCGGCCGTGGGAGCTGGAGCTGCTCATCTCCGGCGCCGTGGTCTTCTCGCTCGCGCAGCTCCCCGGCTCGCTCGACGCCTGGTTCGACCGGCTGTCGCCGCGGCTGGCGGGATCGGCGCTGGGCGCGCTGATCTTCCTGTACGCCTACCTCAAGCTGATCCTCTACACCCTCATCGGCTCGTTCCTCCTGCACCTGTGCGTGCGGGCGTACTGGGTGGGGATGATCGGGCTGGAGTCGGTGTTCCCGCGGGGGGTCGACTGGGAGCGGAGCCAGTCCGGGCCGGTGGGGCGCGAGGTGCAGCGCGAGCGCGTCCCCCCGCTCCAGGCGCTCATCGACCGCTCCGACCGCTTCGCCAGCGTGATCTTCGGCTTCGCGTTCCTGGTGGTCGTCCTCTTCCTGGTCTCCATCGTGTACGGGGGCGCGCTCTGGCTGCTGGCCGCGTCCCTGTCGCGGCTGTTCTTCGGCGGCGAGCGCACCGGGGTGCTCCTGTACGTGCTCCTGGCGCTGTTCGTCGTCCCGGGGATCGTGCTGGCGCTGGTGGACCGGCGCTTCGGCGCGCGGCTGGACCCGGCGGGGCGCCCCCGGCGGGTGCTGCGCGCGCTGCTGGCCGCCACCTACCGCCTGCAGGGGATGGCCCTCTTCGCGCCGACGCTGCTGACGCTCTTCACCAACCTCCCCCGGCGGCGGATCTACCCGGTGTTCTTCGCCATCCTCTACGCCCCGCTCGCGCTCTTCGTGGTCAAGGACCTGTGGATCGGGCGCGGCCGGATCACCACCGACGCCTACGGCTACCTTCCCCGGGAGCCGGGCCGCTTCGGGGTGGAGCGCGGCTTCTACGAGGACAAGCGCGCCCCGGGCGAGGTGTACACCCTCCCCTCCATCCAGTCGGACGTGGTGCGCGAGCCGTACGTGCGCCTCTTCATTCCTTTCCTTCCCGGCCGCCACGACGCGCTCTTCTCCCGGGCCTGCGCCGGGATGCGCCCCTTCCGCGAGGGGGGGCTGCGCTTCGGCGGCGACGAGCCTGGCGGCGAGAGCGACGCCGGGCGGCAGGCGGTGCTGGAGTGCTGGGCGCGGGCGCAGCCCGTGACGCTGAACGGCCGCCCGCTCGCCGTCCCCTTCCGCTTCTACACGCACCCCGCCACCGGCATCCGCGGCGTCGTGGCCCACATCCCCACCGCCGGCCTCCCCCGCGGCGAGAACGTGCTCACCGTCGCGCGCGTTCCTCCGGCGCGCGAGACCGAGGAACGCGCGCCGCCGAAGGAGCGGCCGCCGTACTTCATTCCGTTCTGGTTGTGAAGGGGGGGGTAGCGCGAGGCGCCGGCAGCGAGGAGGATCGCCAGGCGGGTGCCGTCCCGGGGTCGATGCAGTGCTGAAGAAGGCGCGCTGACGGCCGGCCCCTTCAGGCTCGTGCCACGTGGAGAGCGTCGTTCTGGCTCCGAACAGAACCGACGGCAATGACGCAGAGACGCAGAGGAGGCTCCGGTCCTCCTCTGCGTCTCTGCGTGAGAACTGTACCCGAAGCGGCCCCGGCCCGGAGCGGAGGTCCGCCCCGGGCCGGGTGTCGCGGTGCCGGTCTCCCGGCCGTGCAGATCAGAAGGTGCTGTTCCCCTCGGGGAAGGTCGGCGGGAACGGCCCGATGCAGCCGCCGTCGATGATGCCGCCCGACACCTGCTCGACGCTCTCGTCGGTCAGTTCCGTCGCCTCGGTGGTGTTCTGCGTCTCGGGGTTCTTCTCGGACATGGGACGTTCTCCTTGGTGAATGGGTTCGGGCCGTGGGCCGGCCGGGTGCGAAGGCGCCGCCGGCTGGCTCAGAGCGCGACGATGTCGCCGGTGGGGTCGAAGGGCATGGGGAAGCACGGCTCGGGCGGGAGCAGGATGCAGCCCGTGTCGATGATGCTGGCGCCCCCGGAGACCGACTCCAGGTTCTCGTCCGGGAGGCTCTCGGCCTCCGGCGCGCGCGACTGCGGATCGGTGCTCTTCTCTTCGGACATCGGATCCTCCGGGTGGGATGGGGAAGCGCGGAATGGCCCCTGGAAGGGCAGCGGGCACTCTCGGACTCAGACGGCGGTCTGCAGCGTCGTGCCGTCGGGGTTGAAGACCGGCTCGGTCGGGAAGGGGGATTCCGGCAGCGGCAGCAGGATGCACCCGCCGTCGTCGTTGCCGATCAGGCTGAGCCCGCCGGCCACCGCCTCGAGGCTCTCGTCCGTCAGCTCCGTCGCGTCGCCCGCCTGCGCGGCGGACGCCTGGTCCTGGGTCTTCTCTTTCGACATCGTGTCCTCCGGAGGGTGGGTGGGGTGGGTCTCGGCGCTGCCGCAGGCGAAGGCAACGGGCATGCCCCTGCGGGATCGCACGTAAGTAAGCTGTTCACAACAGGTTGGAAGACGATCTCCGCCGCCGGGCCCGGCGCGCGTCGAGCCAGGGCTCTACCGGGTAGAGCGCCGGCTCTCCGGCGCGGTCCGCTCTCGTGGGAGCCGCCGGGTGCCCGCGGCTCAGTTCGGCCGGCCGGCGCGGGCGCCCTCGACCGGCGCGCCCAGGGCCGCCAGGGGGAGCGAGGCGGGCTCGTGCGGGAGCGGGGCCTCGGGGCCGACGTACTCCGGGAGCACCAGCGTGGCGCTGCCGTGGTTCTCCACGAAGAGCACGTGGAACTCCTCGGGGAGCGCCCGCCCGGTGAGCTCCT
This sequence comes from Longimicrobium sp., assembly GCA_036389795.1. NCBI lineage: Bacteria > Pseudomonadati > Gemmatimonadota > Longimicrobiia > Longimicrobiales > Longimicrobiaceae > Longimicrobium > Longimicrobium sp. The sequence goes on along the minus strand of DASVWD010000028.1, from coordinate 5,999 downwards.
CGATGGCCGCGCGGGGATCCTCCAGCAGCCTGCGGCGGAACGGCAGGTCGGTGGCGGAGCGCGCGAGCGCCTCCCGGAGCACGCGCTCGGCCTCGCGGGCCGCGTCGGCGCCGAAGCCGGGGGAGGGCGGTGGATGCATCAGGTACCTGGGGAGCGGGCGGCGCGCGTCGCCGGGGGTGGACGGGGGATGCCTCTCGGAAGGGCCGTGTCGATCAGGTGGGTGAGAGCAACCGGGGTGCCGTGCGCTAGCGTTTTGGCTGGCAAGGGGTTAGCCTGTCGGGCGCCGTTGGGGCCGTGAGTTTTTGCGAGTCCCGCCTCTACGGGATAGAGAACGGGCTCGCGCCGCTCCTGGCTCGCCGATTGCCCGTCTCGGGAGACCCGGTCGCGCCGGCGGTGGGGCCGCGACCGCCGCCTTCACTTCGGCAGACGGGGGAACGATGGCCCGCTACAGGATGCGCCAGCGGCTGATCTCGATCGGCGAGGACTTCGTGATCGAGGACGAGCGGGGGAAGCCGGTCTACCGCGTGGACGGCAAGGTGCTGCGCCTGCGCGAGACCTTCGTGATCGAGGACCTGCGGGGGAACGAGGTGGCCACCATCCGCGAGAAGAAGCTCGCGCTGCGCGACAGCATGAAGATCCTGCGCGGCGGCCGCACCGTCGCCACGGTGCGCAAGGCGTGGATCTCGCCCTTCCGCGACCGGTTCGTGATCGACGTGGAGGGCGGCGGGGACCTGGTGGCGCAGGGCGAGCTGCTGGACCACGAGTACGAGGTCCGCCGCGGCGGCGACACCGTGGCGCGCGTCTCCAAGAAGTGGTTCGCGCTCACCGACACCTACGGGATCGACGTGGCCCCCGGGGAGGACGACGCGCTGATCCTGGCGGTCGCCGTCGCCATCGACGAGATGGCCCACGACCCGGACGAGGGGAAGGGCTGATTCTCCGTCGCCGCCCGGGATCTGGTCGTCTCGACGGTCCTCCGCGGCGGCCGGCCTCCTCCCTCCGCCAACCTTGTACGCGGAGTCCGAATGCCCGGGGGAGAGGATCCGAAGGAGCGTCGCGACCGTCCTGTGTCGGCAGTCACACCACGTTGCAGAGCATTATTCTGGTTCCGAACAGATTGAAATCACACAGAGACACAGAGGCCGGGGCTCCCCGGGAACGGCCCGCGCGCCGGGTCCGGGATCACCCCCCGGCGGTGAGCGCGCCGCGGAGGTACTCCGCCGTCTGCTCGTCCTCGCAGTGGATCCAGCAGCCGCGCATCCCCCTCGTCGCCAGCACCCGGTAGGCGTTCTTCAGCAGGGGAAGCGCCACGGCCGGGGAGGTGACCCGCCCGGCCCCGGACCTCATCTCTGAATCCGAGCTGCGCTCCGGCCGCGCCACCCAGCGGCCTCCCCGCCAGACGAGGTCCGGCCCCCAGATCAGGCCGATGTGGTCGAACTCGAAGCCCTGCGCCGAGTAGATGCACCCGATCTCGCCGAGCTGGTCGTGCCTGCGCGTCGCCCAGAGGGTGTACGGGTGCTGGTCGGGCGTGTAGTGCTTCGACGGCACGGCCTTGGCGTTCCACGGCCGCGACCAGCCGCCGATCCGCACGTCGTGGGCGAGCGAGCCGCCGGCCCCGGGGTCGGACCACGGCCAGCAGAAGCCGGCGAGCAGGCGTGCCGAGTACCCGGCCTCGACCTTCGCCCGCAGCACCTCCTCGAGCTCCGCGACCGAGGCGACGACGTCCACGGCGAAGTTGCGGTGCGCGAAGCCGACGGGGCGCTCCTCGTACAGGGCGCTGTCGAGCGCGCCCAGGAACTCGCTGCTGCCGGCCTGCCGGAACTGGGCCTGCAGCTCGATCGGGCCGTGGATGTTCTCCGGCCTGATCCCGACGGCCTCGGCGCACCGCCGGAAGTAGTCGACCGTGCCCTGCTCGGCCTTGCGCAGGATCTGGCGCTCGTCGATGAAGGCCACCGTGGTCCGGACGCGCTCCATGATCTCCTCCGCCTGCGGGCGGCCGCTCACCAGGTACGGACGGAGGTTGGTGCTGCGGCGGAAGCGGTGGGCCTCGTCGCACAGGGCGACGTCGAAGGCGTCCTTCCGCCGGACCCAGCTGTGCGACAGCCGGAACAGGCCCTCCGTGGCCTGGCTCCCCCACATCCGGCTCCCGCGCACCGAGATCAGCGACTGCATCACCGTGGTGAAGCTCTTCGAGTTGGTCACGTGGACGACCGGGACGGCGCGGCGGCTCAGCTGCCCCATCAGCTGCATCGCGATCACGCTCTTCCCCGTCCCGGGGCCGCCGGTGACGAGCACCAGGTGCTTCTCGCCGTCGTCGCGGAGGGCGAGGTCGAGGATCCGCCCGTAGGCCGTCCGCTGGCTCTCCAGGAGGTGCCACGCGGGTTCCTCGCGGACGGCCTTCGCCACGTTCTGGAAGAGCGAGCGGCTGACGCGGACCCGGTCCGCGTCGAGGTCCGCGAGGAACCGCGAGTCGGGCCGCTCCGCCACGATCCCCGAGATCCAGTCGGCCATCTCCCTCACGCGGTCGCCGGTGAACACCGGCGAGAGCTGGCACAGCCTGGCGAACGGCTCGCGGGTGAGGGCGAGCGCCCCCTGCGCCGGGAGGTTGTGGAGGAACGAGCAGCACCCGAGCACGTGCGGCTGGTCGGCGAACGCCTCCGACAGGTCCGCCAGGAAGTCCCGGTAGCCGAGCGCCTGGTCGCTGGGGTGGGAGTGCCAGGCCGGCCCCACCCTGACCAGGGTCCCTTCCACCAGGATCGAGCGCGCGTCCCACTGCTTCAGCTCCACCACCACGCCCGCGCGCCGCTGGTCCCTGCCCAGGCCCACGACGAGGGCGTCCGCCCGCGCCGAGGAGCTCGGCATCTCGTACTCCAGGTAGATCGTGCCCTCGCGCGTCCCCGGCGCCGCCGCCGCCAGGACCCGCGCGAGATGCGGCAGCGAGTGCCTCCAGGAGTCGACCTCGGACTCGCCGGGGGACCGGCGGTGGACGAGCCTGTACTGCTCCGCCAGCGTCGACCACAGGGCGGGCGCCGACCGGATGAAGTCTTCGACCTTCAGCTTGGCGAGGTGCATCGTTTCCAGGGGAGCGGGATGGTCGGGTGGGAGAGCGGGCCGTCCGGGGCAGGGAAGATGGCGCGCGGGAAACATCCGGACAAGAAGAGCGCGTCCCCCGGCGCGCCCCTGCGCCGCCCGCCTGCTGTCCCGCGACGCTCCACACTGCGGCTCCGGCGCCTCACCCGTACACGGCGGCCCCATCCACGCGGGCAGGGCGCCCGGGCGGCGAGAGCGGTGGATCCGCCTGCCCTGCAACGAGATGGAGCGGCGGGCGGCCGGCGGCGCGGTCCGCGCGCGGAGCTTGCATCGCCACGCGTCCGCCAGGGCGGTGCGGCCGCGGCCCGCGGGTGTCAGAGGCGCCCGCGCCGCCGCGTTCTCTTCCCTGCCCACCCGCCGGCTCGTCCGCCCGGACCCGGCCGGCCGACACTCCGCGGGGGATCACCCGATGAAGACCTCCCTCCCACGCCGCCGCGCGCTCCGCTGGGCGCCGCTCGCCGCGGCCGCGCTCCTGGCGGCGTGCGGCGGCGACGGCGGCACGCCCACGCCCGTCCCGGGCGAGCTGGTGCTGCGCCTGGAGACCCCGTTCACCGACGACCGCGCCATGGTGGTGTCGCTCTCCGGCCCCGGGGCGATCGCCTCGGTGGCGCCGGCGCGCGCGGGGACCAGCGTGTACTCCACGGCGCCGGGGGGCACCACCCGGCGGGTGGCGGTCTTCGGCGCCATCACGGGCGGCGACCTGCTGCGCCTGTCCGTCCCCGACGTGAACCGGGCGCGCGCCTACACGGCCACCGTGGTCGAGGCCGCCGGCCTGAGCAACCAGCCGCGGGCCGACGTGAGCGGCTACCGCGTCACCTTCGCGCGGTGAGGGGGCGATGAGCACCGGAACAGGCAGGACGGCCCGCCGCGCCGCGGCCGCGCTCTGCGCGCTGGGGCTGGCGCTGGCGGCGTTCGCGCACCTTCCCGCGCGGGTGGACGGGGAGGCGCGCTCGGGGTGGTTCCACGTGGTGTGGCAGACGCGCGGCGTCGAGAACGCCCTGGCCGACGTCCAGTACCTGCTGGTGGACGCCGGCGGGCGCGCCACGCGGCTCCGGATGAGCGCGGCCGAGGCAGAGCCGTACGGCGGCGTGCTGAAGCTGAACGGCCAGCGCGTGACCGTGGAGGGCGACCTGCTCACCGGCGCCGACGGCGGCGCCCCGGCGCTCCGGGTGCGCTCGCTCGCCCCGCAGGCGGGGCCGCGCCTGGCGGTGGCCGGCGCCCCGCAGTTCGGCACGCGCGCGTACGTGACGCTCGTCTGCCGCTTCGCGGACATGGGCGGCGACCCCCGGTCGCGGGAGGTCCTGGAGCAGTGGATGGGCCCGGCGTACCCGGGGCTCGACCACTACTGGCGCGAGCTGTCGGAGCAGCGGGTGGACCTCTCGGGGACGGTGGTGCGCGGGCCGTACCTGCTGCCGAGACCCTCCGCGCAGTACATGCGCTCCTCCAGCGAGGCCGACCTGGGGGCCCTGGTGCGCGACTGCACCGCCGCGGCCGACGCCGAGGTCGACTTCTCGCAGTACGTCGGCATCAACATGCAGTTCAACTCCGACCTGGGCGGCTTCTCGTGGGGCGGGGGGTGGACGCTCACCCTGGACGGGGTGACCAGGCGCTGGGCCACCACCTGGATGGCGAACTGGGCCACCCAGTCCACCTACGCGCACGAGACGGGGCACTCGCTGGGGCTCCCCCACTCGTCGGGGCCGTACACGCAGACCTACGACTCGCGCTGGGACGTGATGAGCGGCGGCGGCTCCACCGACCCCTCGGTGGGCACCCGGGTGGCCCCGCACACCATCGCCTTCCACAAGGACCTGCTGGGGTGGATCCCGGCGGCGCGCAAGTACGTGGCGGGGCCCAGCACCCAGGCCACCATCACGCTGGAGCGCGGGGCCTCGCCGCCGGCGGGGGGCTACCAGATGGCCGAGATCCCCGTCCCCGGCGGCGGCGTGTTCTTCACGGTCGAGGCGCGGCGCCTCTCCGGCTACGACGCCCCCGGCCGGCTCCCGGCCGAGGCGGTGGTGATCCACCGGGTCGACCTGCGCGACGCGAGCCCCGCACGGGTGGTGGACCCCGACGGCAACGGCAACCCCAACGACGCGGGGGCGCAGTGGCTCCCCGGCGAGAGCTTCGTGGACGGCGCCGCCGGGGTGCGGGTGAGCGTGCTGGAGCAGACGGCCACCGGCTTCCGGGTGGAGGTCTCCACGCTGGGCGGCATCGCCGTGCAGGGCGACTCGGTGCGCCCCGCGGCCACCATGGGCGCCGAGTACAGCGACCGGCTCAGCGCCGCCAACCTGCCGGGCGCGGCGAGCTGGACGGTGGTGGGCGGGCGCCTGCCGACGGGGGTGGTGATCAGCTTCGACGGCTCCATCCGCGGCGTCCCGGCCGAGGCGGGCGTCTTCGTGTTCACGGTGAGCGTCACCAGCGGGAGCGCGTTCGGCGCCCGCACCTTCGCGCTCGAGGTGGTGAAGCCCCAGCTCACGTCGGCGGCGGTGATGGCGCACCTGCTGGGCGAGGGCGCGCCGCTCACCCCCGACCAGGTGCGCTTCCTGGACCTGCTGGGGAACAAGAACAACCGGCTGGACGTGGGCGACGCGCGCGCCTGGCTGGTGGACCAGAGCCTGGTCTCCGCCCAGTCGCGCGGGCGGTAGCCACAACTTCGCGACGAGCAAGCGAAAGCCCCTCTCCCGGACGCTCGGAAGAGGGGTTTGTCGTTGGGACACCACAGATATCATACATTTTGCAGAGAAGAGTTCTGGAATCATGAGTGTGGCCACCAATGGAAGAAGGTGGCCGAGCGGAGGAGTTCGGGCTGATCGGAGAGCACGCAGCAGCGCTCTCCCAGCCGGGTCTCCAACTCCTCAATGGAGTCGAACGACTCGTTGACCAGCGCTTCGTCGCAGAGCGGCCAC
>DASVWD010000027.1 GCA_036389795.1 Longimicrobium sp. | reverse complement strand
GTATTCATCCAGCGTCTCCGGAAACAGCACCTGCTGATCCCGGTCAACCCCGGTGATGTAGCCCATGCTCGCTCCCTGGCTGGCTGTGGGATCGCCAGCAATTTACCTCGCAGGAGACAGTTTTGACACAGTCTGGGCCCGGCCACGCCAGACCTGCCTTCACACGAATCTCCGCAGGGCCGAGGAATCTTCTCACCCTGGCAGGTGGGCCGGGCGCGGCAGCGGCGCGGATGCCCGTCATCCTCGATCCTGAGCCGCCCGCCGCTTCGTCCGATCCAGTATAAATCATTGTGGAACGTGTACTTGCGTGATCGGACCGAAGCTGATAAATTTATCGTCCGCGGTGGAAAGACCGCGCGGCTCCGGCGAGGTAGGCCGGGGGCCGGGATTGACAGCGGGAGCGTTCCGGGTTAGGTTTTTCGGCCTGTTCGCCAAAACGCACCGGTAGCTCAACTGGCAGAGCAGGGGACTCTTAATCCCAAGGTTGAAGGTTCGATTCCTTCCCGGTGCATTCGCGCTGGCTGCGCGGATCGCTTTGAAGTGTGACTTGCGCGCCCGTAGCTCAGCTGGATAGAGCGTCTGACTACGGATCAGAAGGCCGGGAGTTCGAATCTCTCCGGGCGCGCCTTCAGCGGCGAGAGGCCCCACGGCTGCTCGCCGCGAACAATCGGTGCCGGTTGCGGACACGCCGCTCCTGTGGCGGAACTGGTAGACGCGCTAGATTCAGGATCTAGTGGGCGCAAGCCCGTGGAGGTTCGAGTCCTCTCGGGAGCACTGTCCGCGGCACGGCACTGTGGGATGCCCAGGTGCTGAAACTGGTAGACAGGCCAGACTAAGGATCTGGTGCCTTAACCGGCGTGGAGGTTCGAGTCCTCTCCTGGGCACTGTTTGACAATCGAGGTCGGGAGGCGAGTGAGGATCGCGGCGCCGCGAGGCGTCGAGGAAAGTCCGAGCTCCGCAGGGCAGGGTGCCGGCTAACGGCCGGGCGCCGCAAGGCGACGGAAAGTGCAACAGAGAGCAGACCGCCGATGGCCCGCTCACGCGGGCACAGGCAAGGGTGAAACGGTGCGGTAAGAGCGCACCGCGCTGGCGGCAACGTCAGCGGCACGGCAAACCCCACCCGGAGCAAGGCCAAGCAGGAACGAGGGGTTGCCCGCCCCGCGCAGGACCCGGGGTCCTGCACAGTTCCGGGTAGGCCGCACGAGGCCGGCGGCAACGTCGGTCCCAGAGAAATGATCCTCGCCCGCCGTTCGCGGCGGGTCACAGAACTCGGCTTACACCGCCTCCCGACCCTCGGTACCACGCGCGCTCGTAGCTCAGCTGGATAGAGCGTCGGCCTCCGGAGCCGAAGGTCACAGGTTCGAATCCTGTCGGGCGCACTGTTCGTAAACCCCCGCGGTTGCTGCATTTGCAGCGACGCGGGGGTTTTCTGGTTTTTGGCCCTTCCCGCGGCTTTCACAATTTCTTTCACAATTTCCGTTCGGGCTGTCGGCCGGTGTTCTGGGGTATCGCCCCGTGACGCCCAACCGATATTCCGCATGTCCGATCGTATAAGAGGAAGAGGAAGACCCCGCGGGGCCGAGGCCGAGCCGCGGGCCTACATCCGCTGGATCAACGGCCGCGCCTACGCCGAGCTAGGCGCGTGGGCGGCGTGGGGCGGACGCCGCCAGGAGCCGCTGGTCGAGACGGGGGAAAAGGCGGCCACGCAGGACCCGAACACCGTGCTAAGCCTCCTGGGGTAGGCGCAGGCAGGAGCCCCTAGTGGAGAAGGCTCCAAGACGGCCACCGCCGACCCGAACACCGCCGCCATCCTGTTCGGGCTCTGCCTGAGCGATCTCCGCGAGAAGCGGCGCCTGCGGTGGCGGCATGGGCGACATGTACTAGTTGCCGGAGTTCCGGGGGTGATTGATTTTGATGGTACAAGGCAAACCGGCACGTTTGCCCGTGGACGGCTACCCTGTTTACCTCTGAGGTCCCAGAAGTGAAATACTACTTCATTGCCTTTGGGGGCATCTGCGCGGTCATACTTGCTATGTTCGGGATTGCCCAGGCTATGGGCCTCGCCGTGCTAGAAGACCCCGGACCGTTGCTTGGCCGCGGTGGAGCTGCCACTGCGCTGGCAATTACCGCTTTGCTCGTCGCGGACGTATTCATTCCTGTTCCTTCCAGCCTTTTGATGATTGCTAATGGCGCGTTTTTTGGAATTGCAGGGGGGACGGCGCTCACGCTGACCGGAGCGACAGGAGCCGCTATACTCGGCTGGGGTGTCGGGTGCTGGGGTTCGCGCTCGGCAGAGCGGTTCATCCCCGCTGCGGAAAGGATGCGGGCGCTGGCAATGGTGGAGCGCTGGGGCATTCTGGCCGTAATCGTCTCGCGCCCGGTGCCAATTCTGGCTGAAGCGGTCGCCATCGCCGCTGGGCTGACAGGTATGCGTTTCCGGGAACTGCTGCCTGCTGCTGTACTCGGGAATCTTCCGGCAGCGCTGCTCTACGCCGCCACGGGAGCCGAGGCGGCGCGACTGGACAGCACGGTGCTGGTATTCGGGGCGGTTCTAGGTGTCGCTGGCCTGGCGTGGTGGATTGGGAGGCGAGGTCTTGTTAGCCTTGGGCCCTCCCGCAACCGGCCTGATTCGCTTCATCGGACTGAGAACACCCAGCAATAGATTCCTTACTGCGCCCACAGCACTGCCCCAATCAACTCGCATCTAGTCTGTTCGGAGCTCTGGAACGCATTCGTTGCAGGGCTCCGCCGTCCCTAGATCGGTGCTCGGGATGGACCGGGGTGAGATCGGGGCGGGAGCCGCGGCACCGCCGGGGGACCGCTGCGCATCCGCCGCTCCCCTCTGCTCACTCCGCCGTGGTCGTCTCTACTTGAAGGATGCGGGCGGCGACCGCGGCGCGTGTATGGCCGCCCACCTTCAGCCGGATTTGCTCGACGTGGTGCCGCGCGGTGTGCGGGCTGATGAATAGCCGCTTGGCGATCTCGGCGTTGCGCAACCCCTCAGCCAGCAACCGCGCGACCCGGCTCTGCTTTCGCGTAAGCCCGAAGCGCTGGCGCAACCGTTCGCACGAGTACGGAACCACCGGTGGAATTCGCACCGCTACCAGCACGCTCGCACCTGTACCGAAAAGGTCCAGCCCCACATAGGTGCCCTGCATGCGGCACTCGCCGCACGCCAGCGGGATTGATCGCTCCTCCAGTCGCTCGATCACCTGCCCCAGCCGCCGGACGTTCACCATCCCCCATATAGCCGAGGCAAACCGCTGGACTTCTCCTGGCATCGCCGCAAAGGGCTCCTCCGTCAGGCAGTGGCGGAACGCCGGGCTGGCATGCTGGAGGTCACCTCCGCGGCCAAAAAAGGCGAACGGTAGGTCCAGCGTGTCGATGGCCAGAAGCAGGCTGGGCGCGTGGGCCGGGTCTGGCGGTGCCGGAATGTGCAGGCGGGACGGGAGGTCGAGGGGAGCGGCGCGACTACCCTGCTTTGCCGATTCCGGAAACCTGACCATGGGGTCCTCCGTTGCTGTGGTTTCCACATCGGCACTAGCTTGTGCGACGGCAGTCCATACGCTCTGCCTCCCGGAATCAATCTTTCATCAAGCTCTCTCCATGGCTGTCCGGCTGTATACGCTTGGGCGTGTCTCGCTGGAGCGCGACGGAGCCGAGGTGTCCGGCGATCCCGTGCAGCCCCGCAGGCTGGCGCTCCTGGCGCTGCTCGCCGTCGCTGGCGAGGCGGGGGTCATGCGCGAAAAGGTGCTCGGGTACCTGTGGGCCGACCACCCGTCTCCCCGCGCCATCCTGAACGAGTCGCTGTTCGTGCTGCGGGGCGCGCTGGGGAAGTCCGCCATCCTGAGCGTGGGAGACGCGCTGCGGCTCAACCCGCGGGAGGTCTGGACCGACGTGGGAGCCCTGCAGGAGCACTTGGCGGCTGGGGCGCTGCGCGAGGCGGTGGAGCTTTACCGCGGCCCGTTCCTAGACGCGTTCTACGTCCGGGGAGCGGCCGACTTCGAGCAGTGGGTGGGGCGCGAGCAGGACCGGCTACGGCACGAGGTGGGGCGCGCGCTGGAGACGCTGGCGGAGCAGGCGGAGAACGCCGGTGACCACGTGGGCGCCGCGGAGTGCTGGCGCCGCCGGGTGCTGTACGAAGAGTTCAGCGTGCGCGTGGCGATGAGGTACGTGGAGGCACTGGTGCGGACCGGGGAGCCCCTGCTGGCGGTGCGCTTCGCCGCCGGCTTCAGCGAACGGATGCGCCGCGAGTTGGGTGTCGACCCCGAGCCTTCGGTAGAGGACCATGCGCGCGCGCTCGTCGCCGGAGTGCGGCCGGAGGGCGGGCGCGCGCCGGCGGGCGGTGCCGGGGCCGGCGTGCGGGGACCAGAGACGGCCGGGGGCGCGGCGGACACGCTGCCGGGCCTGGATGAGGAGCTGGAGATCCTGGGGATGATCGACGAGGGTAGTGTCGCACGCGTGTACCTGGCGCGAGAGCGCACGCTGCGCCGCACGGTCGCGCTGAAGGTGCTCTCTCCCCTCCTGGCCGGCGACGTCACGGCCCGCGCGCGCTTTGAGCGCGAGGCTGTGGCCGCCGCCGGCATCCAGCATCCCAACGTTGCGCCCGTCTACCGCACGGGACGGCTAGCGGGCGGGATTCCATACCTGGTGATGCCCTACTTCCGCGGTGGATCACTGCAGGCGCGGCTCGCCGCCGCTGGTCCGCTGCCGGTGGACGAGGCCCGCCGCTACCTCGGGCAGATCGCGGCCGGCCTCGCGGCGGCGCACCGCTTGGGGACGGTGCACCGCGACGTCCGCCCGGCCAACGTCGTTTACGACCCCGAGACCCACCGCGTGGTGCTAATCGACTTCGGCCTCGCCGCCGTGCGCGACGAGGCGCGCCTTACCCGACCCGGCGAGCGCCTGGGGAACCCGGCGTACATCAGCCCCGAGCAGCTGCGCGGTGACGATGTGACTGACCGTGCGGACGTTTACAGTCTGGGGCTCGTGGCCTTCGAGATGCTTACCGGGCGCCTTCCCTTTGACGCAGCCACCCCGGTGCAGATGATGCGCGCGCACGCGCAGCAGGAGCCGCGGCGGGTGCGGGAGCTGCGGCCGGAGGTCGATGCGGAACTGGATGAGCTGATCGCTCTGTGCCTCTGCAAGCGTCCCGAGGAGCGCCCGCTCGCGGCGGACGTGGCGGAGGGGGTGGGGCGGTAGCGCTCACCGTGGCGGGACGGGAGGACGGACGGGCGCGTCGGCGAGTCCGCTCACCGCGCGACGAGCCGGTAGGCGGTGGGAGCCGACCCCGCATTCCGGATCATGATCCGGTAGCCGCCGCTGTGCGAGGGTTCCCACGCCAGATAGCAGCGGCCGGTCGTGTCGGCGTCGGCGTCCAGTAGGTTGCCTGCGGCGTCCTGCGCGACGCAATCCAGCCGTGACCGATCTTCGCCTTGGATCCAGATCCGTGCCTCCGCTCCGGTGCCGAACCGGAGAGTCCACTCATCCACCTCTCGCGATCCCACGACGCCGCGCACCATGCGCCCCGCGTCCCCCTCGGCGGCGGGCGCGCTGCGGCCACTCGCACCAGCCGGGACCGCGCGCCTCTCCGGGGGCGGCTGTTGCACGTCGCAGATGAGCCATACCACGATGGCGAGCGGAACGATCATGATGGCGGAGTATGTGAAACTTCGTCGGTTGCTCATGGTGAAGCCGGGGGTGAGGGGATGCGGCGCTGCGCCGCGGCGCTGCTGCCCCAATAAACACCTTCCGCCCAGGCGGCGGATGGGATGAGCGGCCCAGAGTTCGTGCCGCATCATGCCCAGTTGAATCCGGATCCGCAAAAAGTCCTCGCCCCCGCTTGAGGCGGGGGCGAGGACGGGTGCAGACGGCTGGATTGGTCCGAAACGCCGGTCGAGCATTTCATACCCCCCGGCGCAGCGCCGTACAGGTCACTGGTCTCGAAACGCCAGAAGCGCGTTCTGCCCGGCCTCGACCTTCAGTCGCTCAACCGACATCCCCGAAAATTCCTTGCGGAGATCCTCCTTGTCCTGTTCGCTGACCTTCTGGTCTTCCGACCAGTTGTCGATCGTGTACGCCTCCCACGTCAGGAGCGTGCCGGCCGGGGGACGGTACGCCTCCATATAGATACGCTGGATGGCCACGTGGCTGGGAAGGATCGCCTTCCAATCATCGAGATCGGCCTGGTGCGCGGGATCGATGGTCTCCATCGCTTCGATGGCATCCATGGCCATGAACGCGAACTCGGCGAAACCGAATACCATCGCGCCGTTCGGCTCGCTGTTCCAATCGTCCTGTGCGGCGCCCGGGATGCGCAATTCACCGTTTGCGAACATCCCGAAGACCTTCCAGACCACATCGATGTCCAGCTTGCCGCTCGTCGACAGGTGTTTGCGGTACAGACCGAGCAGGACACCGGAGATGTGCTCGATCGCCTCAGCGCGAGACGACTTCAGACCTTGCGCCGGCCCGGGCTTGCTCGCGGCTGCCCACTCCCGGCGGAGAAGCACCCGGTCCTGAAGGAGCTTTTCCATGACGACAATCCTGCCCCTGCGTCGGCGGATCTCACTGGGGGGGAGGGGCGCGCCGGGGAGCAGAGCTCCGTTGGTATTGAGATCGAGGTCGTAGAAGAAGTCCGCTGCCCTGCGGAACATCGGGTCCGGATGCGCCTGGGCAATCGCACCCCGGGCCACGAACATGGCCCGGGCATGCTGATCGGGATCCGAGATGAAGTCGGTTGCCGCCTCGAGGGCGGACAGCGCTTCCGCGCGGGTATCCTGCGTTGGCACGGCGCCTTCGGCATCGAACCACATCACTTTCGATACCGACAGCGGCTCGCCCTCGAAGTCGGGTGCGAGGAGGATGGAGCTTCCGCGGGAGAGGGGTGTGTCCCATCGCAGGTCTATCCCGTGGCGGCTCCTCCTGATCCGAACGGAATGCACCCCCGGCAGTCTCCGGATCTCCCACGAGGTGACGGACGTGCGCGAGATCACGAAGAAGATACGAACGCCGCGAGCGCCCTCGATCGGACTCTCAAAATAGAGTTCCTGCTCCACGACGGTTCTCCTGGTTCAGCCTGTGGAGCCCCGGGCGCGCGCTGCCGCTCGCAACGGCTTCCCGGGGCCACCTGAGACTCCGCTGTCAGGATGACGGGGGCGGGTTGTTCGCCTTGAACTCGCGGAGTTGCTGTAGGATCTTCGCGCTCAGCGCCGCCTGGTCCAAGGTGGGCGAACCTTCGATCAGGGACTTCCGCACATTGGTCACCGTCTGCGAGACAGCGCTGATCAGTCTGAACTGCCGTCTCACCTCGGGGAAACCGGCCGTCGCGCCAATCGCGGAATCCTCTCTGAACTCCTTGATTGTTTCCCAGAGGGAATGCGCCACGTCGTCCATGAAGGGCATGGTTACGATGAAGATGCACTCCAGGTTCACGTGGGCCTCCACGATGCCGATCGCCATATCCATGAGGATCCCTCGCAGCTTCTCCACTTCTTCGGCAACAGGCTGCTCGGACCCATCGAGTTTCAGGTTCTCAATGACGTCCAGCACGTCGTTGAGTTTCGGTGGCCAGCTCGACCCGTCCGCCGCCAGCGCCAGCCCTCCCAGCGTGCTTTCGTTAGCCATAACTCCCTCCCGTTGTCGCGACCGTCTGGATCCCCTCGTGAAGTGCGTCAGCGCAAAGTAAGGCGCCCAGGTGTTCCGCACATGGGCAAATGCGCCCATTTCGGCTGGTCCATCCACCAGACCGGATCTCGCCGGAAGGAAGCACGCCGTCGGCCATCCGTTTGGCGGCGTCAGCGACGGTCCCTTAGCCGTCCGGCGCGTATGCTCCCAGGCCCCTCGCGCGCTCTCGCCACCCGGGCGCGGAACACGGCGTCCCCGAGTAACCACACCTGGCCGAACGACCTCAGCTGTCGATCCGCGGCCGGAGCATCCCCCCGCGCCCGCAGCAGTTCGGCAAGCAAGAGCCGTTGCGTCGCGCCGTCGGCCAAGGGCATGTACCACGTCGTGGACCATGGGAGTCGCGCCACCGCCTGTTCCAGGTGGATGATGGCCGCTGTCGTATCACGGGCGAGCAGGGCGAGGCGCGCGTTAAGCGACGCCTGCAGTGCGCCCGGCTCGGGGTCGGAGGGTGCGGCGGTGGGAGCGGTGGCGCGGACAATTGCGAGGAGCCTGCCCGCTTCCGCGGAATCTCCCTGAAGGGTGGCGCGATGCACTAGCGCCCGCAAAGCGTCTTGCGCATCCCGGCGCGCGGCCTCTCCCCGGAGGAGGGGCACGAAGCTGGGTGCCTGCCTGGTGATCTCCGCCTCCGCCCAGCGAAACATCGGCGCCGCCCGCTCTTCTGCGGGGAACCCGGCCAGCCAAGCGTGGATGACCCACGAATCGAAAGGCGGCCGTCCAGACGCGGAATCCCACGCGGCGATTGCCTGGGACCACCGGCCCTGGCCCGCCAGCGCGGCCAAGCGCCAGCGCGCGCCGCGCGCACGCTCTTCGGGGCTGCGCTCCGGAAGGGTGAGAAGCCTCGCCACCGAATCGGCCAAGGGGAGGTTAAGGCCATCCTGCGCGAAGAAGGCGACCACGGTTGCGACCGTCCGGAGATCCGCGACGCGCAGGGAGTCGAATGCCGTCGCGCGCTCTCGGGCACCGCCGAAGCGCAGGGCGACCGCCAGACCGCACGCGCGCGCATCGTCGGCGTCCAAGATGCGGGGCAGGTATGTCCGCGCGAGACGCTCGTCGTCAACGTACAGCGCCAGTTCCACGATATGGTGGGCAATGGGGGCGTAGGCGCTGTCAATGGCGACCAGCCGGCGAAAGGTAGGAAGCGCGACGGTGGCGCGTTCTCCCAAGAACCCGCCGGAGTGGATGAGGAACTCGCCCAAGCCCAGCAGCGCGTCTGGAAGATCGGGGTTTTCGGAGGCGGCTTTCTGGAACTGTACCGCTGCGCTATCGGTGCTGCGCCGCGCGTAGTGGCGTAGCGCGCTGAGCAGGTCCACCCAGCGGGGAGCCATGCGGTCCCGTTTGCGCAATCCGGCTTCGGCCACCGCGAGCGCGGCGGGGTAATCCCAGCGGGGGCCCCATGTCTCCGCCATGCTCAGGCGGAAGTACGCGGGACCGAAGGCCGAGTCGGCCGCGATGGCGCGGCGGTACGCCTCCACCGCAGCGTCGGTTTCTCCCCGGAAGAAGAGCCGTTGTCCCTGGATAACCTCGGTTAGCGCCACCAGCGATGTCGTGGCCGAAGCCACCTCGTCCAGCGGCCCCAAGTCCAGGTCTTCCGCTTCAGCGACCGAGCGGACGATCTCCAGCGCCAGCCGGTCCAACGCCTCGGCGTGCGTTTCTCCGGTCACCGCCCCGCCGGTGTAGATCTGCCGGACTCCCCGCACGGCGTACACTTCGACCGTCAGCCGCTCCCCTAGCACCGAGCCGAGAACCAGGTAGCGCGCGCCGCGCCGCCGGGCCCGCGTCGCCACGTCCCTCACGGGACGCTTCCGCCAGTCTTTCGCGCCCTCGAGCACCGCCTGCGCGTCTACCACACGCACCACCGGCAGCAGCCCTAGCGAGCTGGCCAGCCAGCGGTCGGGAGGCGCGCCGGGTTCCGCGCTCTTGGCGGCTCCTGCCGTCACGAACGGCAGCACCACCACGCCGGGAATCGTAGGCGCCGACGTGGAGAGCAGCCAGATCACTGGGATCGCGAGCAGCGCCAGCACCGCCCCCGTCGCGAGCGCCACCGGCGCTCGTCGGCGGCGCTCGCGGCGGGGACTTGGCCGCCAGTGCGGCACTCGTGGTCCCCTCGCAGCCCCGGCGCGGGCGTCGAGGGCGGCCGCGAACGCCTCTGCGCTGGAGAAGCGCTCGCCCGGTTCCTTTGCGAGAGCCTGCAGCACCGCCGCCTCCACGGCCGGCGGCACGTCCGGACGCAGAGAGCGCAGCGGGGGCGGCGGCTCAGTCAGGTGGGAGAATAGGGTGGCCTGAGCCCCACGGTTTCCGAACGGCGGCGCTCCGGCCAGTATCTCGTGCAGAACACATCCCAGGCTGTATAGGTCCGCGCGACCGTCTACCACGCCGGACGGGTCCGCCTGCTCCGGGCTCAGGTAGGGAGGCGAGCCCAGGATCAGCCCCGTCGCGGTGAGACGCTCGTCGGTGGCAGTGGAGAGAGCGCGTGCGACGCCGAAGTCCGCAACCGTGGCGTGCCCGTGCCCGGCCAGCAGGATGTTCTCCGGTTTGATGTCGCGGTGCACTACCTCGCGTCCGTGCGCGAAGGCGAGGGCCTCGGCCACGTCGAGCGCGATGCGGACCGCCTCCTCCACCGGCAGGGGGCCGTCACGCTCCAAGCGGTCGCGCAGCGACTCACCTTCCACGTATTGCATCACGTAAAACAGCAATCCGGCCGCCTCGCCGCTTTCGAAGACCGGGACGATATGGGGATGAGCCAGATTGGCGGCCAATCGGATTTCGGTGAGAAAGCGCTTGGCGCCGAGTGCGGTCGCCAGCTCCGGATGGAGGACCTTGATGGCGACGGGACGGTCGTGTTTGAGATCACGCGCCAGGAATACGGTGCCCATCCCGCCCCGTCCCAGTTCGCACTCGACCGCGTAACGCTCCCGCAGCACAGCTTGCAGCCGGTCGCGCAGTTCAGGCGCCTGAGGCGGGGAAGGTTCCACCGGTGCCTGCATCGGGACACGCTCCCGGCGGCTAAGGTAGGAGGAGTGGCGGGGGACCGGAGGCGGTGCACTTGCCGCCGCTGTATCCGGTAGAGAGCACCATAATTACGCCAGTCCTCGACCGGCGCCAGAGTTTTCCGTGCGGCACACCCTCCGTAAACCAATTTCGCCAATGTGACTTCGGTGATACGCGTTCCTGAACCAATCCGGAAAACTACAGACCCCACCCAGAGCAGCAGATTTGAGATCCGGGCGCTCCGCCGAAATAGGCGGGAGCGCCCATTCGCTCGTCCGGCGCGGCTCCTACACTCCCGGGAGGGCCAGTACATCACCCTGACCTCCGGGAGAGCTCGCCATGCGATGGAAAGAGTTGTCGATGTTGGGGCTGCTCGTGGCGCTTGTCGCGATGGCCGTCTCGGGCGTAAGTGCGCCGACTGCCTTGACGGCGCAGGCGCAGGGTCCCGCGTCGGCGCAGCCTCGAGACCCGCGGATCCCGTTCGACCGGAACGGGGCGTCGTTCACCTCGGTCCTGCCGTTCGACCAGCGGTTCTCGCTCATCAACGCCGCCCCCGCACCGCTCCTGCGCGTGACGACTTGGTACGCCGACGCGGACGCGCTTCCCCAGGCCGAGTGCTCCGACCTGGGCGCGCGCACGAGGATTCGCGCGGCGATTCGCGGCGCGGTGAAGGAGAAGCTGGGAACCCTGATCCAACTGGAGCGGGAGACCGTCATCAGCGCCTTGGACACCAAGCTCGCCGCCGTCCCCATCGAGGTGTTCGACACGGCGGGGCGAGAGGAGCTCAAGAAGGCCTTCGCAGATACGCTCGGGCGCCATCGGACGAGCAATCCTGCGGCGATGACCGCCCTCGCCAGCGCACTCGCCGACAGCCTGAACGCAGTGCCGATCCGGTCGCTCTCCCGGTCCCGGTGGACGCGCTCGACCGATGCGACACCCACAGACACCTTCTCGCTCGCCATCAAGCCGCTGCGTCCGAACCGTGACTTCACCTTCTGTGTCGAGTCGGTGGAGGCGTTGTCGGCGACGGACAGCACGGCTCTCATCGGGAAGATCGCTGCGGCCGTGCGGAAGGCGCTTCGCGACCACTTCGACGCCCACGGGGGGAACCTCGCGCTCCCCGACATGACGCTCCGCAGGCTGCAGCAAACGCTGCGCAGCGCCGTACTGCCGGCGGCGGACTCGATCGTCGCGCCACCGGGTTCCCTCCTGGCGCCGGCGCCGCCGCTGGCCAATGTCATCCAGGCCTTCTCCGGGATCGGGAACGCGTACCAGAGCCGCTGCTTCTTCGCGGGGCTGTTCAACACGATGGCGGCGACACCCGCGCCGCCCCCGCCTCCTCCGCCCCTGCCAGCCGGCGCGTCGCCCGCGCCGCCGTCACCTCCGAGAGCGTGCGGGGAGAAGTCTTCCACCGCCGGTCAAATTCCGCTCGGGTGGGCCGTCCGCGTACTCGCGCGCGATTCGGGGCTCGTGAAGCTGGCGCGCACGACACGGATCGCGAGCCGAATGCCGCGGCCCGACACCGCGCGCATTGCGGTGGCGGCGGCCGTCGCCCTGGCGCTCCGCGGCCTCGCTTGTCCTGCGAACGACGCGAGCGTCTGCGCGGAGGCGGAGACGATCGCACGGGGGCAGACGCCTCTCAGCAACCCCCGGCTCCCGACCGAGGGCAATGCGAACATCGAGACGCGCTCCTCTTCGTCCGACCTTCGGCCGTGGGCGGACAATCTCGACAGTACGCTGGTACGGCTACGCGAGCTGCGGGACCTGGTCAACTACGCCGCCGGCGACAAGCCGCTGCGCGACAGCCTCGGCGTTTCGCTCGCGGAGCTCGACACCGCTCGGCTCAAGATCGAGCAGGCGCGCACGGCGGCGGCGCAGCAGCGGATCAACATCCGCAACGTGATGGAGCGGCTCGACGTGATGGACGCGGCCGTGCTGGGGGTGGCATCCGGCGTAGTCGCGCGCGACCTCAAGCAGGCGGGGATCGCCACGACGTCGAGCGCGAGCTACGAAACGCGGGCGCGCTGGCACGTTGGACAGGACATCGGCGTGCTCTACGCCTTCCGCGGTGACGACACGCGCGAGACCGCGCCCTACCTCGGCGTCTCCATTTTCCTGCGCCCCGTCAACAAGCGAGGCGAGCTCCCGGCGTTCTGTCCCCTCGACCTGCGGTGCACCGGGTTCAACCTCGGCGTGACGACGTCGAAGTTCGAGGAGAAGGACCGGTACACCGGCGTGTTGGGCGGCATTCCGCTCGTGGTCGGCGTGGGGACGAGGCTCGGCGATTTCCTGCGCCTGTCGTACAACGTGCCGCTGGTCTACACGTACCGGTTCGACGCTGACGGCACCGCGCACCGGCGGCTCGACCGCCTCAACTCCGTCACACTCACACTCGACGCCGACATCCGGGACATCCTCGGAGGGCTGAGCACCAGTCTTTTCGGCAAGTAGCTCCGTACCGGCAACCTCTCTCGACAGGACTTCATCATGCCCATCCAGTACCAGGGTCCCCTGACCCCGAGTCCCGCGACCACGACTGTGGACGGACCGGTCACGCTCAGCGTGAACATCCTCGTCCTAAGCGGCGACCTGCAGCAACTCGACGTGGACTACATCATCGTGGACTCCACGAGCGCCGTCTTCTTCCAGAACGGCGCCAAGGTGGAGCGACGGCAAGTGCCGGTGATCGACTCGCAGATGACGCTCGTGAACAGCACGCAGCTCAAGTGCGGGCCGGGAGTGCACGACCTCGCGGGCGCGCAGATCCTCATGTCGGTCTCGAGCAACGGCGTGCTCCAGGCGCCACCCATCGGCTGCGGAGTCGGGATTAGCGCCTACACCTGTCCCCAGGCCGTCGCCCCGGTCATGGGCGGCTCGGTCCTGTCCCACGCGATCGCGTCAGGGGCGTTCGCGGCGGCCGCGGGCACGGGTGTGCCCGCGCGCCGCAGGCGCGGCGCCGCGAAGAAGAAGGGGAAGGGCGGGAGCACGGACGAGCGCGGAGGTGACCAGTGAGCAGCGTGCAGCGGGCGGTGAGGGCCGGCGTGCTCGCCGCGGCCCTTGCCACGAGCGTGGCCGGCGTGCTCGCCGGGTGTGCGGGGGGCGAAATCACCGGCCCTCCGGAGAAGGAGGAGTCGCCGGGCGTGGTATCGCTCGTCGCGGCGGAGAGCGCGCCGGCCGACGGCGCCACGCAAGTCCGGATTGTCGCCGTGGTCGACTCGGCCCTGGCGCGCGACCAGCGATCCGTCACGTTCCGCACCTCGGCGGGGACGTTTCCGGGCGGGCGCGAGGTGGTGGTTGCAGCGGACAGCGCTCGCACGGCGGTGGCGGTCCTCACCGCTCCCCCCGACACGATGACCGCTGTGATCACGGCGACCGCCGGGGGCGGAACGCGGCGCATCGAGGTGCGCTTCGTGGTGGCGCTTCCCGACCTGATCGAGGTCACCACGGACCAGCCTTCGGTGACGTCGGGCTTTACCGGCTCGCTCACGGTGACGGCCGCGTTGCGCCGCAACCCGGGCGTTCCGACCGCGGGACACGTGGTGGCGTTCGAGGCGCACGCCCCGGGGGAGCCGCAGCCGCACGGGCGGTTCTCGTCCGAGACGGGGCTGAGCGACGCGGCGGGACGCGTCTCCGTCCGGTTCACGCCCGCGGACAGCGTCTATGCCGGACCGGTCGTGATCGTCGCCACGGCGGTCGGGCGGACGGGTGTGCTGCGCGACTCGACGGTGGTGCAGGTGGTGCCGCCGTGCTGACTAGGTCCACGCGGGCTCCGATCTCACGAGAGGGGTCATCATGCCAGGTGCAATGGGTTTCCAGGGCGGCATCGTCGGTGCCGTACTCGCGGTGCTGGCGCTCGCGCTCGGGCAGCAGGCTTCATCCTCACGGGCACCGGGGCACGCGGCGGTGGACACGGCGCGCGCATCCTCTGCGCGGCAGGCCCAGCCACCCGCCAACGCCTCGTCCGCGATCCTGCCGCCGAACGTGTCGATGACCGACGGCTCCGTGCTCGACGTCACGCAGCCGGCTCCGGGAGACAACGCGGAAATGCTGGTCTTCGTGGCCAACAGCGACAAGTCGCCGGTCACGGTGCGCTTTTACCTCACCTTGAGGGACTCGGCTTCGGGGCGCGACGGGTCCTTCGAGCTGTTGCCCGCCGCCGAGACCATTCCGCCGTTGGAGGTGAAGGCGTTGCCCCTGCGGGTGCGTCCCCGGGGCACGGGCGCGGCCGGCGTCGAGAAGGGCTTCCTCACCATGGTCGCAGACGACAACGGCGCTGCGACACACACGGTGCGGTTGCGTCCGATCCGTCTAGCGCCGGCGGCCGAAGCGCCGCCGTTGATGACCGGGCTGCTGATGGCCGGTTTCCTCCTTGGCCTCCTTGCCGTGCTCTTCGCTTGGCCGTGGAAGAACCCGCCATCGGCGGCCGCCCCGCTGCCGTGGAACCGCGAATCATGGGCGAGCAACCTGACCGTCGTCGGGAGTGCATTGGTCGCATTCTCCGGCCTCGCCGCGCCGACCGCGCTCTTTCACCACATGACGCGCGCGCAGTACGGGAGCCTCGCCGCGCTCCTCTCCGGCATCGTGCTCCTCGCTTCCGCCATCTACGCCTTCCTGGCCGTCGAGACCCGCTCCCCTCTCACGGTTCGCCTGCCGCTGGCCTTTGTTCTGGTCGTTACGCTGGGCGCCGCGTTTTCGCAACTGGCCACACTCGGAATGCTGGTGCGCGAGGCGTACGAAGCGTTAGTCCTGCCGTACAGCATCTACATAGCAACAGATTTCATCGTTGTCGGGGCCGTTGTAGCGCTGTTCATATATGCCTGCCGAACCATTCATGGGATGACCGGAGACGTGGTTGATGAGGCTGCACGGGCCCACGCCGAAAGGACTCTCAAGGCGGCGATGACGGAGCGGACAACGGCACGCATCGACCGGTGGCACCTTCCGTAACGTCGCGCAGGGCGTAGGCGTCCTTATGGGAGAAAGGCGGGGCGGTGCGTCAGAATGCTACTCATCGCTCTATCGGCGGTCAGAGTCGACCCGACTTGGTGAGCAGTTCGAAAGGAGGGCTCACGATATGAGCGTCGCGGTGACACTCGGAACGGAAACGTCCTTCTGCACACGGGACCGCAGTTGCTCGCGAACTCACATCGTCTTCCCTCAGGACAGGCTACTTTCACTTGCGCCTCAGGCAGTCTTTTCACAATTTCTTTCACAATTTCCAGCACCTAACGCGGTGCGCCGGGTGACGCCCTGTTACGGAAATTGTAGGAAAACCGCGGGTTTTCCGCCCATGGGCGGGCGCCGTTGCGACACCTCCGGCCTCCGGAGCCGAAGGTCACAGGTTCGAATCCTGTCGGGCGCACTAAAGACTCAGCCCCGCGTCGCTGCACCCGCAGCGGCGCGGGGTTTCTGCGTTCAGGCTGCCTCAACGTCGATTCTGGCGGAGAACTTCGCTGATCCTGTACCTCTTACGATAGCCCGCAGGCTGGTATGCTCAGGCGGCGCCCACGGAAACGCTCGACGACTGGACCCTGCCTGCGTGCGGCCCGGACGCGCGCGGGCCGGCTGCGGGGCCGGCTGCGGCCGGTGATGAACGGCTCGTCCGGCGCGGGGGCGGGTCGGCGCCGATGTCCCGGAGGACGCGCCCGGGGGCGGTACTCGAAGCCGGGAAAGATCTCGCGCAGAGCAGCAGAGTCAGCGGAGAAGCTGCCGTTCCCCGCCGACTCTGCTGCTCTGCGCGAGGTATTTCTTCCACCGTCGATCAGCCAGCTCTCCAGGCGGAGCCGTGATCAGTAGCTGGTGAAGAGGAGGAGGTTGGGGGTGCCGCCGGCGGTGCTCTGCGCGTGGAAGGTGATGCGGCCGGGCGTGGCGGCCGCCGTCAGGGCGGCGCGCACCTGGGCCGGGGTCGCCGAGGGATTCGCCTGGAGGTACAGGGCCGCGACCCCCGTCGCGTACGGCGCCGCCACCGAGGTGCCGAGGGTGGTCACCTGGTCGGTGTCGCTGTCATCGTCGGCGGTGGTGATGTCCACGCCGGGGGCGAGCAGGTCCACGCACGGGCCGTAGTTGGAGAAGAAGCCTTCCACGTCGTTCCGGTCCGTGGCGCCCACGGTGATTGCGTTCGCGGCGCCCGCCGGGGCTTCCGTGCAGGCGTCGATCGGTACGTTCCCGTCGCCTCCGTTGCCCGCCGCCACGACGTAGTTCAGGCCGGCCGCCACCGAGGCGTCCACCGCGGCCCGGACCGACTGCACGTCGCCGTAGCGCAGGCTCATGTTCACCACCGCGGGGCGGACGGCGTTCGCCGTGAGCCAGTCGATGGCGGCGAGGGCGTACGAAGCCCTCCCGCCGCCGGAGCAGTTCATCACCCGGCCGGCCCAGAGCTTCACCTGCTTGGCCACGCCCCACGTCACCCCGCCGGCGACGCCCGCCACCTGCGTTCCGTGGCCGTTGCAATCCAGCGCGCCGAACTGCCTCCCTTGCTTGTCTCCCACGAAGTCGCCGTTGCTGCCGTTGGGGATGTACGCGGCGCGGCCGGCGGGGGCGAACTCCACGTGCGTCCTGCGGATGCCGGTGTCCAGCACGTAGACGTTCACCGTCGCGCCCGTCGCCGTGTAGGTGTAGGTGGTGCTGAGCGGGAGGTCGCGCTGGTCGATGCGGTCCAGCCCCCAGGTGGCGTTGCTCTGGGTCGTGGCGATGCGCCCCGGCGCGTCCGCCTCCACGAACGCCACGTCGGGGTGATGGCGCAGCGCGCTCACCTGGGCGTCCGTCAGCGTGGCGGCGAAGCCGCTCAGCGCGGCGGCATAGACGTGGCTCGGCGACGCGCCGGCGGCCGCCGCGACGCTCCGCGCGTCGGTGCCGCGCCGGAGCACCACGACGTACGCGCCCGCCGGCGCACCGGCGTGCGAGAACAGCGGTGCCGCGCGCGGCTCGGCGGCGGAGGGCGGCGGCGCGTCCTGGCAGGCCGCCAGCAAGACGGGAAAGACGAGGAGAAGACAGGGACGGCGCATGGGAGTGTCTCCGGCAGAGGGGTGGAGGAGTCCGGACCGGACGCCGGTCGTGGAGCACGAGCGGGACCGTGTGCCCGAGATCCCGTAACCCCTTGTCCGTCCTATCCTTGGCTTCCGTTCCGCCGCATGGCGGCTGGCGCCGGAGAGTGCACCCGGCACGTCCACCGCCCTCTTCCGGTGCACCCCGCGAGCTCCTCGCCTCGACGCCGCGCCTCTCGCCATCGCGATCCGGAGCGCCGCCGGGAGGCGACGGGAGGTCGTCCGCGCGACCGTGAGGACAACCCGATGGCGGGCACCGTGCCGATCTCCTCTTCAATGTCGCGCGGTCACGTCTTTCTTGTTCCGTCCCCACACCAGCCGAATATTGTAGCTGCCTGCGACGGGCTGTCGGAGCGGGGCAGCCATCGCGCCAACGTTGGCCGATCGACCTTCTATACACACTTCGGCGGCAAGGACGAACCTGCTGCTCAGCTGTATTCATCACGTGCCGCGGTCGGGGCGGGGGGCAGGCGGAGGACGGCCGCGCGGCGACGTTCTCTGGTTCAGTCTTCCGATCTTCGAGCAGTCGAGAAACATCGCGTCGCCGCGCGAGGGGCCATGGGGCCACGGGGACGGGCGGGAGGTGCACGAGCGCCTTCGGCGCGCGGTCGCCGAACTCATCGGGAACGAGCTCGGGAAAGCGCTGCGCGGCGTGCGCTGTGCGGAAGGGCTACGCTCCACCGGAGCTCGTGTTCGCTGGATCGCCGCGACGTTCGTACCGGTGCTTCACTGGTGGGTGGACAGCGACAGCCCCCTTTCTGCCGTTGAGGCGGACAGCCTTTTCGTGCGCTCGTCGAGCCGGCCCTCGCCATGCGGCCGTGCTGAGCCAGGAGAGGAGAGATGCGCGCCTCGGCGGTTTCCCATGATCCCGTGAGCGAGTCGAGCCGCGGGCGGGAGAGTACCTGGCTTGCGGGCGGGAGGTCACCGCTTCGACCCGCCCGGGCCGCTCTCGCGCGACCCGGCGGCGATGGCCATCCCCGCTGACTTCCATGGACATCCTCGTACTCTCCCAGGCAGAGGTCCAGGCACTGCTTCCGATGCCCGACTGCATGGAGGCGGTTGCCGGCGCATTGCGGGCGCTCTCCGCCGGCAACGCGCGGCTGCCGCTCCGCACCATCGTGTCGCTCCCGGACGGCCGCGGCGTGTTCGGCGCGATGCCCGCCTATGTCGGGGAGCCCGCGACGCTCGGGATCAAGGTGATCACCGTCTTTCCCGGGAACGAGGGGTCGCGGCTGGACTCCCACCAGGGGGCGGTGCTGCTCTTCGATACCGCCGACGGCCGCCTGCTGGCGGTGCTCGACGCCAGTTCCATCACGGCCATCCGCACCGCCGCCGCCTCGGGGGTCGCGACGCGGGCGCTGGCGCGCGAGGGCCCGGCCGACCTCGCGCTGCTGGGGGCGGGAGTGCAGGCGCTGACGCACCTGGAGGCGATGCGCGTGGCGCGGCCGCTGGCCCGCATCCGCGTCTGGAGCCGCCGCGCCGAGCGGGCGCAGAGCTTCGCCCGGACCGCGCGCGAGCGCCTGGGCGAGGCGGTGGAACCGGTCGAACGGGCGGAAGACGCGGTGCGTGGTGCTTCGCTGGTGTGCACCGTCACCTCGTCCCGTGAGCCGGTGCTGCGCGGGGAGTGGCTGGCGCCGGGAGCGCACGTGAACGCGGTGGGAGCCAGCCAGCGGGCGGCGCGCGAGCTCGACGCCGAGGCGGTGCGCCGGGCCCGGCTCTTCGTGGACCGGCGCGAGTCGGCGCTGGCCGAGGCCGGCGACTTCCTCCAGGCCCGCGACGAGGGCGTGGTGGGGGACGACCACATCGTCGCCGAGCTCGGCGAGGTCCTGCTCGGCGGCGACCCGGGGCGGCGGTCGCCGGAGGAGATCACCCTCTTCGAGTCCGTGGGAGTGGCCGTGGAGGACCTCGCGGCCGCACGCCTGGTCTTCGCGCGGGCGACCGCCGACGGCACCGGGACACGCCTCGAGCTGGGTGGCGAGCGGCGCGGCGACTGACGAAGACGGCGGCGCGCGCACGCCGCGGCACGGCGACATCCCGACGTTTCGAACCTTCACGGAGGCAGCATGCCGGCAGGGGTCCGCGAACTCTCCGCCCCCACCCTCGACGAGGTGCGCGACGCGGCGCGGCGGCTGCGAGGGGTGGCGCTGCGCACGCCGCTGGTGCGGCTCCACCTCCCGGCCGGCGCCCCCGAGGTGTGGCTGAAGCTCGAGAACCTGCAGCCGATCGGCTCGTTCAAGCTGCGCGGCGCCGCCAACGTGATGCTCAGCGCGCCGCGCGACCTGCTGCGGCGCGGCGTCTACACCGCCAGCGCCGGCAACATGGCGCAGGGCGTGGCATGGCTGGCGCGCGAGTTCGGCGTGCCCTGCACGGTGGTGGTTCCCGATCACGCCCCGCAGACCAAGCTGGCGGCCGTCGAGCGCCTCGGCGGCCGCATGGTGAAGGTCCCGTTCGACCGCTGGTGGCAGGTGCTGGTGGAGCACGAGTACCCCGGGATCGAGGGGGTCTTCGTGCACCCGGTGTCGGACCGGGCGGTGATGGCTGGCAACGGCACCGTCGCGCTCGAGATCCTCGAGGACCTGCCGGACGCCGACGCGGTCCTGGTCCCCTACGGCGGAGGCGGGCTGTCGGTGGGGATCGCGGCGGCTGCCCGCGCGCTGCGGCCCGAGGCGAAGGTGTACGCCTGCGAGGTGGAGACGGCCGCGCCGCTGCGCGCCTCGCTGGCGGAGGGGCGGGCGGCGGCGTGCGAGTACGTCGCCAGCTTCGTGGACGGCATCGGGGGGAAGAGCGTGCTCGCCGAGATCTGGCCGCTGGCGAGCACGCTGCTGGCGGGTGCGCTGGCCGTCTCGCTCGAAGAGGTCGCGGCCGCGATCCGGCTGCTGGTCGAGCGGACCCACGTGGTGGCGGAGGGGGCGGGCGCCGCTTCCGTCGCCGCGGCGCTCAAGGGTGCCGCGGACGCGCGGCGGGTGGTGTGCGTCGTCTCGGGCGGCAACATCGACCCGGCGAAGCTCGCCCGGATCCTCGTGGGCGAGCTGCCGTAGAAGCGCCCGCGGCGGCCGCGGGAACGACCGTCCGCCGAGGGGCATTCGGCGGCTGGGCCGTGTCACCCGAGAGCTCCTGATACCAAATCTGTCGATTCAGTGTGCATTTACTTGAAACGTGGAATGTCATCCTGAGGGGAGCCTAAAGCGACCCGAAGGATCTGCGGGTTGAATGCGAGCGTGAGTCCGGCTGACGCTCACGACCCACCCGCAGATCCTTCAGTCGCTGGGGCTCCTTCAGGATGACATTCCTGGTTG
>DASVWD010000026.1 GCA_036389795.1 Longimicrobium sp. | reverse complement strand
GACGCCGAGCCTCCTCCCGGTCACCCGTGGGGAAAGGGGCGTCGTGCTCCTGAGACACACCTCTCGCCCGACGGCCCTCTCCGACAGCGACCGCAAAGCCGCACGGCGAATGTCCCGAGCTTCGTGAATAACCGAGGATGACTCGTCTCACCCCGACACCGTTCCTTCGTGACATTTACCCTAAATGTGCAGCCAATCCTATCCTGAATGTGCAGCTTTGCAGACATCGACGCTAGCGCTCTTGTGCACAGAATTCTAGCACTCTCGTGCACGCGACGGCTCGCCGGCGTGCCTCTGGGGGATGGGGATTATCCCAAGTGTGCAGCCGATCCTACCCTGAATGTGCAGTTGATTCTACCTCGAATGCAGCTTTGCCGGAGGTGTGGGCGCTAGCGCTCTTGTGCACGGAATCCTAGCGCTCCTGTGCACGCAGATGGCGCCCGTGGTCTCCCAACGTGGAGGCGCGAGCCTGTGGGATCATTCCACCCAGGCGTCGCGCAGGCGGCGGCCGAGGTACAGGCCCACGGGGACCGTCACCGCCACGGCGGCCAGGCCGGTGGCGGCGTAGAGCGCGGCCTTCTTCCCCGCCTCGCGGGCCACGCGCCTCCCCGCCCAGCGCACGGCGCCCATCGCGGCGGCCTGCCGCAATTCGCGGGTGGTGACGCACGGAGCCAGGGTGTGGAACGCCGCCCGCGCCACCTTCTTCCGGATCCCCATCTCGAAGCCCTCCCGTTGGGTTCACGCGCAAGTCGTTGCCGCGAAACGGCTTTGCAGGAAGCGTGCGCGGAAAGGCTGGCCCGCGGCCCTTTGGGGTTGTACTGTTGTTGCGTTCTCCGCCACCGATCCCCCGCCCCGGACTCATGCTCCCAGAGACCCCCGAGAGCTTCAACTGGCGCACGATCCACTCCCTGGTGGTGCTGGGGGTGCTGGGGCTGTTCCTCTACAGCGTCCACTCGATCCTCAACCCGTTCGTCCTCTTCCTGCTGCTGGTCTTCGTCATCTCGCCGTACTCGGGGACGCGCCACCACCTGCTGATCGTCACCTCCGCGGCGGTGCTGATGCTGGCGTGGGTGCTGAGCACCACGGGGTTCCTGCTCGCGCCGTTCGTGCTGGCGCTGGTGCTGGCGTACATCCAGCACCCGCTGGTGGACCGGCTGACGGGGCGGCGGATCGGCAGGCTGCGCGTCTCGCGCCCGCTGGCGGTGGCGATCCTGGCCCTGCCCGGCATCGGCGTGCTCGCGCTCGTGGTCTTCGTCGCCGCCCCCGCGCTCGGCGGCGAGGTCGCCGACTTCATCCTCCGGGTGCCCGACTACGTGCGCGGCTTCACGGCGACAGTGGAGCGCTGGGAGCGGCAGCTGGCCACGCGCGACCTGCCGCTGGTGGACAAGGAGGCCGTGATCGCGCGGCTGAACTCGCTGCGGCCCGAGATGGTGACGGCGTGGCTGGAGGAGCGGCAGGCGGCGATCGCGCGGGCGGCGTGGCAGGGGGTGCTGGGGCTGGGGCGCGGGCTGGGGACGATCCTGAGCATCCTGAGCTACGTGTTCCTCACCCCGATCCTCACCTTCTACCTGCTGCGCGACTGGCCGGATTTCGAGGAACGCCTGACGGCGCTGGTCCCGGGGCCGCACCGCGACCGGGTGGTGGGCTTCGCGCGCGAGTACGACCGGCTCCTCTCCGGCTACCTGCGCGGCCAGCTCATCGAGGCCACGATCGTCGGCGTGCTCACCTGGCTGTTCCTGGCGGTCGCGGGCTTTCCGTACGCGCTGCTGCTGGGCTTCATCGCGGGCGCCTTCAACCTGATCCCCTACATGGGGCTGGTGGCGAGCGCCATTCCCGGGGTGGTGATCGCGCTGTTCTCGGGGAGCCCCGTGCGCCACCTGCTCACGCTGCTGGTGGTGTTCGCGGTGGTGCAGGTGCTGGACGGGGCGGTGCTGGGGCCGAAGATCGTGGGCGAGTCGGTGGGGCTGCACCCGGTGTGGGTGATCCTGGCGCTCGCGGTGTGCGGGTTCTTCTTCGGCTTCGTGGGGCTCCTGATCGCGGTGCCCCTGGCGGTGCTGGTGAAGCTGCTCCTCCTCCATGCGCTCGAGCGCTACCGCCAGTCGCGGCTGTTCCGCGGCGAGCGGCCGGTGCTCGCTGCCGAGTGAGGGGCCACCTGGAGCGCCGGCGGGCTGCCGGCGGGGGCGGAGGGGAGGAACGGCGCACGGCCGCGGCAGGGGTGCGCGGAGGGCGCCGGGGGTGGGGCTCCGAAACCCTGTTCCGGAGGGACTGATGCAGAATCGCGTGGTACAGAAATGGCCGGCGGACCGCAGCCCGGGCTCGCTGTATCGCCTGCTGGCGCCGGCGGGCGCGCTGGTGGTGTCCGGCATCCTCATCGGCGTGTGGGCGTGCGCACCCCGCGTCGCCCGGTCCGGGGCCGGGGAGTCGTCGATCGCCAGCGCGGCGGCGGCGAACCTGCGGCCCGAGACGCCGGCGCCGGCCGAGGCTCCGCAGCCTCAGCAGGCCGCGGCGCCGGCGCCCGCGCCGGAGCCCGATCCGCACGTGCAGCGCATCCAGGACCTGGAGCAGGCGCTGGCCCGCGCCCTGGCGGCCTCGAACAGCGGCGCCACGGACGCCGACGTGGAGGCGGCGGCGCGGCGGGCGTTCCCGGTGGCGCAGCGGATCGAGATGAGCTCCACCATGTACTGCCTGAAGGGGGAGATGCGCACGGGCGTGCGGACCCGCGACGGGATGGCGGCGGGCGACCCGCGCGTGCTCCCGCTGGGCTCGGTGGTGCGCGTCACCCACCCCGACGGGCGGCCGATCGGGATCTTCACCATCATGGACACGGGCGGGGCCATCCGCGGCAACAAGATCGACATCTACGTCGACAGCTGCCGCGAGGCGGAGCGCTGGGGCCGCCGCCCGGCGGTGGTGGAGGTGCTCGCCATCGGCCGGGCGTCGCCGGGGGACCTGCGCTGAACGGCTAGTGCGAAAGTGCGAGAGTGCGAAAGTGCGAAAGTGGAGGGGTCCGGCGGACGCGCCGGGCCCTTTCGCTTTCCTCCGCGTCCGGCGAAACTGTCGGGGTGAACCTCGAGTCCCTCGCCGCCCATCCCCTCGTCGGGCTCCTCGCGGTCGTCGGCGGCGCCGCGCTGCTGTACCGGGTGGGGCGCGGCGTCCTGCGCCTGGGCCTGGCCGCGGCGGAAACGGCCGCGGTCAACGGCCTGGTGGAGATCAGCCTCCGCCACGGCGACCTCACCGGCCTGGCCGAGCGCAGGGCCGCGGCGCAGCTGGTCCGCCGCACCCGCATCCGCGCGGGGCTCTTCCTGGCGCTCTGGCTCGCGCTGCTGGTCGTTCCCCTCATCGCCGGCGTGGCGCGACTGGTCTACGCCGCCTGCGCGCTCCTCTGGCTCCTGCCCAAAGAGCCGATCCGCCTGACGCCCAGCCCGAACGCCGCCTCCCTCGGGGAAGCGCCCGCGTCGGCCCCGGACCAGGCGGATTCCTTCCCGACCCTCCCGTCGAACCAACCCGGGGATAGGGTCTAGCTGCTCGAAAGAGCCGTTCGCGGTTGCATGAGGGCTGCGCGCCCGGAGGGCCGGGACGCCGCCGCCACAGGGGGTATCGTGGCGGCGGTGGCCCGGCGCGGTTGGGCACGGTCGTATCGTGCCCTACCGCGCGCGCAGCCCGGCCCCGCGAGAGCGGGGACATGCCCAAACTCGCTGTTCCGTCGTAATCCTGCCCTGCCCCGCTCCCCGGTACGCGTCGTGCACCCTCCCGCGCCTCCGCGAATCGACGGAAGACCGCAATTGGGAGAATAGACGCATGGTGGAGGAGCGCGATCCGAAGAAGGGGCCCACGCCGTCGCCGGACGTGCCGGAGCAGGAGCCGCCGGGGGTCGAGGCGATGATGGAGCCGAAGGCCGACCACGGCGAGGAGAGCTACCGCGGCTCGGGGAAGCTGGAAGGGCTGGTGGCGCTCATCACCGGCGGCGACAGCGGGATCGGGCGCGCGGTGGCGATCGCCTTCGCGCGCGAGGGCGCCGACGTGGCCATCGGCTTCCTGGGCGACGTGGAGCGCGAGGACGCGGACGAGACCAGGGCGTGGGTGGAGGAGGCGGGGCGCCGCTGCCTGGTGCACCAGTTCGACGTGCGCGACCCCGACCAGTGCCGGGAACTGGTGGAGCGCACGGTGCGGGAGCTCGGGCGGCTGGACGTGCTGGTGAACAACGCGGCGTACCAGATGTCGCAGGAGTCGATCCTTGACATCACGCAGGAGCAGCTGGACCGGACGTTCCGCACCAACATCTACGGCTACATCCAGATGGTGCAGGCCGCGCTGCCGCACCTCGAGGAGGGCGCGGTGATCCTCAACACCGGGTCGGTGACGGCGTTCGAGGGGAACCCGCAGCTCATCGACTACGCCAGCACCAAGGGCGCCATCCACGTGCTCACCCTGTCGCTGGCCAAGTCGCTCAAGGAGAAGGGGATCCGGGTGAACACGGTGGCGCCGGGGCCGGTGTGGACGCCGCTGATCCCGTCGACGTTCGACCACGACCACGTGAAGGAGTTCGGCAAGGACACCTTCTGGGAGCGCCCCGCCCAGCCGGCCGAGATCGCGCCCAGCTACGTGTTCCTGGCCTCGGCGGACGCGCGCTACTACTCGGGCGAAGTGCTCTCGCCCACCGGCAAGACCACCAGCCGGTGAGCGCGGCCAGGCCGCGGGTCGGCTACCACGCCAGCCACGAGCAGTTCGCGCCCGGCGAGCTGCTGCGCTACGTGCGGCTGGCGGAAGCGGCGGGGTTCGCCTCGGGGATGTGCTCGGACCACTTCCATCCCTGGAGCGAGCGCGAGGGGCAGAGCGGGTTCGCCTGGAGCTGGCTGGGCGCGGCGCTGCAGGCCACCTCTCTCCCGTTCGGGGTGGTGACGGTGCCTGGCGGGTGGCGCTACAGCCCGGCGATTCTCGCGCAGGCGGCGGCCACGCTGGCGGAGATGTTCCCGGGGCGCTTCTGGATCGCGCCCGGGAGCGGCGAGTGGCTGAACGAGCACGTCACCGGCGGGAAGTGGCCGCCCAAGGAGGTGCGCAACCGCCGGCTCCGCGAAGGCGTCGACATCATCCGCGCGCTCTGGGCGGGCGAGACGGTGACGCACGACGGGCTGGTGACGGTGGAGGAGGCGAAGCTCTACACGCGGCCGAAGGAGCCGCCCTTGATCGTGGGGGCGGCGCTCTCGGAGGAGACGGCGGAGTGGATGGGCGGCTGGGCCGACGGGCTCATCACCGTGGTCGGCGAGCGCGAGGGGATGCGGAAGATCGTCGACGCCTTCCGCCGCGGCGGGGGCGAGGGGAAGCCGCTCTACCTGCAGGCGCAGCTCTCCTTCGCGAAGACCGACGAGGCGGCGCTGGAGGGGGCGTGGGACCAGTGGCGCTCGGTGATGTTCCCCAGCCCCGTGCTGGCGGACCTTGAGATGCCGGCGCTCTTCGACGCCGCCGGCGAGCACGTGCGCCGCGAGGACGTGAAGGAGAAGATGCGCATCTCCAGCGACCCGGAGCGGCACCTGGAGTGGCTGCGGGGCGACGTGGAGCTGGGCTTCACGGAGATCAACCTGCACTGCGTGCACCGCGGCGAGCAGGAGCGCTTCATCGAGGTGTTCGGCGAGCGCGTGCTGCCGGAGCTGATGCGGGGGTGATACCACGTTTCCGAGCATTGTTCTGGTTCGCGAGAAACAGATTGGCATCACACAGAGGACACGGAGGACACGGAGAGAACTTCAATCTCTCCGCTGTTCCTCTGTGTTCTCTGTGCCCTCTGTGTGAGACCTTTTCAG
>DASVWD010000025.1 GCA_036389795.1 Longimicrobium sp. | reverse complement strand
CGGCCGCGGCGGTCGCGCCGGGGCACGGACGGGACCGAGGCGGGTGCCGTCTCGCCGGAGGCCGAGGCCGGTGCGGTGGTGGAGAGCCCGGCGGCCGGCGCGGGGCCGGAGGTGGTGGGTGCGGAAGCGGTGGTGGAGGAGGCGCACGGTGTGACGGCCGCCACCGGGGAGGTGGAGACGGGGCTCGACGCGGGCGTGGCCGCCGATGCGGCCCCGGCGACCAGCGGCCACGACGCCCAGGCGGGGGCGGACGCGGAGGTGCCGGAGGGCGAGGCGCCGCTGGCCATGGACCTCGGTCCGAACGAGGCCGCGGAGGCCGGCACGCGCGAGACCGCGCTCCTGGAGCCGGAGCCGGTGCGCGAGATGGAGTTCGCGGTGAAGCCCCAGGTGCTGAAGGCGGGGCTGGCCGCCGTGGTCGCCGGGCTTCCGACGAAGACCACCCTCCCGGTCCTCAGCAACGTCCTGATCGCCACCGAGGGCGACGGGCTGATCCGGATGACAGCCACCGACCTCGACACCACCGTCACGCGCACGGTCGCGGCGGCGGTCGCCAAGCCGGGCGCCGTGCTGGTGCCGGGGAAGAAGCTGCAGGAGATCGCGCGCGAGATCCCCGACAGCTGCACGCTGGACGTGCGGCTGGAGGAGGACACCCTCCACCTCTGGTGCCAGGAGACCCGGACCCGCTACAAGCTGGCGACCATGCCGGTGGACGAGTTCCCGACCCCGCCCGGGATCCAGTGGGACGAGAACTACTTCACCGTCCCCGGCGCCACGCTCGCGCTGCTGATCGAGCGCACCTCGTTCGCGGCCTCCACCGAGGAGACGCGCCCGATCCTGAACGGCGTGCTGTGGGAGTTGGGCCCCGACGAGATGGCAATGGTGGCCACCAACGGTCACCGGCTCTCGGTTACGCGCATCGCCGGCGGCAAGGCGCTCGGTGAGCACGAGGTGATCGTGCACCCGCGCGCGCTCGCCATGGTGGCGCGCCTGCCGCGCGAGGAGGAGGAGGTCCGCGTCGCCCGCACCCAGAACCACCTGGGCTTCCGTGGCGAGGGGTGGGAGATCGTCTCCCGCACGATCGAGGGGCCGTACCCGAACTGGCGCCAGGTCATCCCCGCGGACAACGACCGGGTCCTGATCGCGGACCGGGGCGCGCTCAGCGCGGCGGTGCGGCGCATGGCCATCGTCGCCAGCGAGCAGACGCACCGCATCCGCTTCTCCCTCGGCGGGCCGATGCTGCGCGTCTCGGTGGAGACCCCGGACCTCGGCGCGGCGCACGAGGACGTGCCCGTGGACTACCAGGGCGACCCGCTGGAGATCGGCTTCAACGCCCAGTACCTGCTGGAGCTCCTGCGCTACCTCCCCGCCGGCGAGGTGCGGATGAGCTTCAAGGCCCCCGAGCGGGCGGCCATGCTCCGCCCCGTGGAGGACGAGGACGGCATCTCGACGGAGATGCTGGTGATGCCGCTCCGGCTCCTCAACTGACGCGCGGCGTCCATCCCCGTGCCCGGGCCCGCGTCGGCCCGGGCACGCTTCCGCGCGCCCCATCCACGCGTTCCAGCCATGTCCGAGGCCAAGAAGCTCCCCTCGCAGGGGGCGCTGCTCTTCCCGTTCCTCCAGGTGCTCGCCGACGCCGGCGGCGCCGCGACGAGCGCCACCGTGCGCGCGCGGCTCGCCGACGCCGCGGGGCTCGACGAGGAGCAGCGGACCCGCCGCGTGCGGGCCGGGGCCGCCGGGCCGCAGGTGAACGAGTGGGGGCGGCACGTGCGCTGGGTGCACCAGCTCGCCCGGGCGGCGAGGCTGGCGCACGCACCCGAGAGCGGCGTGTGGGAGCTCACGGACCGCGGCGAGCGTGCCCTGCACAACGCGCTCCCCGGCGTGGTGGTGCAGGTGTTCGTGACCGAGCAGGGGGTGATGCTCTGGGGGGAGGCGGAGGCCGCCCTGGCGGTCGTGGAAGACGACTCCATCGACCTGTTCCTGGGGAGCCTCCCCTACCCCGACCAGCGGAAGGCCTACGAGGGGCAGCGCTCCGGGCGCGAGCAGGTCGACTGGGCGCTCACGCTCGCGGAGCGGGTCCGGCCGAAGCTGCGCGACAGCGGCTCGATGGTGCTGAACCTCGCCGCGCCGTTCGAGCGCGGGGCGCCGGCCGAATCGACGTGGATCCACCGGCTGGTGCTGCGCATGGTGGACGAGCTGGGGCTCGTCCTCTGCCAGACGCTCTACTGGCACAACCCCGCCAAGCTCCCCGCGCCCGCGGAGTGGGTGTGCCTGCGGCGCGAGCGGCTGGTCCCAGACGTCGAGCCGGTGCTCTGGTTCGCGAAGCACCCGCACCCCTACGCCGACAACACGGCCGTGCTCCGCCCGTACAGCCGGGCGATGCGCCGGCGCCTGGCCGCGGGCGGGGAGGCGGGCGCCGCACGGCCGAGCGGGCACGTGCTCGCGCCGGGCGCCTTCTCCGCCGACAACGGCGGGGCGATCGCCGGGGCCCTCCTCTCGGCCGCCAACACCGACAGCAACTCGCACTACTTCCGGCGCTGCCGCGAGACGGGGCTCCCGCCGCACCCGGCGCGCTTCCCGCCCGAGCTCCCCGAGCGGGTGATCGGCTTCCTCACCCCGCCCGCGGGGCTGGTGGCCGACCTCTTCTCCGGCTCCGGGGAGACGGCCGCGGCCGCGGAGCGGCTCGGCCGCCGCTGGATCGCCTGCGACCTGTCCCTCACCTACGTCCGCGGCTCCAGCTTCCACTTCGAGCGCAGCCCCGGCTTCCGCTCCTTCCTCCCCGGGCCGCTGCGCCCGGCGCCGCCCGCCCAGGCCGACCTCTTCGCGGCCTGACTCCCGGCGGCCCGGCGCGGCCCGGGGTACCACCTCATGGCGGGGGCGCCCGGCTCGGCGGGGCTCCCCCGCCACCGTCTCCAGGCGACCTCCATGGCCCCTGTCGCATCGCCCACCATCGCTCCAGACGCCGACGCGATCCATGACCTCCTCGGCGGCCCCGTGGCGGCCCCGCCGCGGCGGGCGCGGAGCGCGGCCCGTCCCGCGCGGCCGCGCGGCCCCGCTCCACGTGTGGCGGCGGCGCCCTCGCTGGAGGACGCCACGAGCCTCCTCCGGCACCACTTCGGCCTCCCGGCGCTGCGGCCGGCGCAGGAGCAGGCGCTCTCCGCCGTGCTGGCGGGGCGCACCCTCGTCTCCATCCAGCCGACGGGGAGCGGGAAAACCTTCGTGTACGTGCTGGGCGGGCTGTGCAGGGGCGGGCTCACGCTCGTCGTCTCCCCGCTGATCGCGCTCATGCACGACCAGGTCGTCCGGCTCCGCGACGCCGGGATCCCCGCCGCCGCCATCAACTCCACGAACACGCCCCGCGCCAACGAGGAGGCGGTGAAGGCGGCCGAGGCGGGGATGCTCCGCTTCCTCTACGTCTCGCCGGAGCGGCTCGACTCGCGGGAGTTCCGGGAGCGCGTGGGGCGCCTCCCGGTCCGCCTCCTCGCGGTGGACGAGGCGCACTGCGTGAGCGAGTGGGGGCACGACTTCCGTCCGGCGTACGTCCGCCTGGGACGGCACCGGGCGGCGTTCCCGGAGGCGCAGGTGGTGGCGCTCACTGCCACGGCGACCCCGGAGGTGCGCGACGACATCGTGAGCGTGCTGCGGCTCGACGCGCCCGTGGTGCAGGTGGCCGGCTTCGACCGCCCGAACCTGCGCTGGAGCGTCCGCCCCGCGGCCGGGTTCGACGACAAGGTCCGCCAGGTCCTGGAGATCCTGGACGAGCGCGAGGGGCCGGCCATCGTCTACGCCTCCACCCGCAGCGACGTCATGGCGCTCGCCGCCGTGCTGCGCGAATGCGGCTTCCCAGCGGTCGCCTACCACGGGAAACTGCCGGCCGCCGCGCGCACCGAGGCGCAGGAGCAGTTCATGGGGGGGCAGGTCGGCGTCGCCGTCGCCACCAACGCCTTCGGGCTTGGCGTCGACAAGTCGGACGTCCGCACGGTGGTGCACCTGGCCGCCCCGGGAAGCCTCGAGTCCTACTACCAGGAGGCTGGCCGGGCGGGGCGCGACGGGCTCCCCGCCGAGTGCGTCCTCCTCCACGACCCCGACGACCGGCGGATCGCCGAGTTGCTGCTGGACCGCAGCTTCCCCGACCGGGCGCTGGTGGAGGAGGCGTACGCTGCGCTGGAGGCCGCCGTGGACGACGAGGGGTGGCTCCCGGGCCCGCTCGCCCACCTGGAGCGCTCGCTGGGCGGACCCGCTGCCCGGTCGCTCCACGCGAGCGTCCGCGTGCTCGCGCTCGCGGGCGTCGTATCGCACGTCTCCGTGGGAAAGGCCGGCATCCGCGCCCGGATCGCGGCCGAGCCGGAGCGGATCACCGCGACGCTCGCCGGTCCCGCCCGGGCGGACGACCTGGGGTTCCTCCGCGGCCTCTGGCGGGCGCTCCGCCGCGCCGGCGCCGATCCCGGTGAGGGCGAGGTGGTGGCGCGCGCCGACCTGGACGCGCTGACGGGCGGGCTGAAGCGCGCGCGGGAGCGGCTGGAGCGGCTCGCGGAGGAGGGGCTGGTGGAGTGGCGGGAGCAGGAGACGGGGACTCGGGTGCTCCGCCGCGGGCTCCGGCCCCACGCGCTCCCCGTGGACTGGGACGCCCTGGCGAGGAGGCGCGCCGTGCGGCTGCGCCGCGTCGACGCCGTGGAGGCGTACGCGCGGGGCGCAGGATGCCGCCGCCGCGCGTTGCTCGGCTACTTCGGGGAGGAGGCGCCGCCGCGCTGCGGGAACTGCGACCGCTGCGGGGGAGGGCCCGGATGAACCGCCCCAGCCGCAGGAAAGCCGCGGGCCGGGTCCGCCGCCCGCCGTCACGCCGCAACAGGAGGTAGCCGGTGCCGCTGCCGTGGAAGGAGGTGAACGCGCGCGAGTCGCAGACGGTCGCCCAGCGGATCGGGCTGCCGAAGGCGGCCGAGGCGCGGAAGTGGGGGTGCCCGTTCTGCGGCTCCTCGGACGCGCTCCACGCCTACCCGGGCGAGGGCGCGGGCTTCGGGTGCTGGTCGGCGTGCGGCGCGGACCAGCCGCGGGGGTGCCGGGGCTACTCCAACCTCGACGTGGCGATGCGGCACTGGGGCTGCGGCCTGGCCGAGGCCTGCCGGCGCCTCGCCGACCTGCTCGGCATCGTCTATGACGACGACGCGGACGCGCCGCGGCCCCGCCGGTCTCGTCCCCGCGCCCGGCCGGCCGCCGTACCCGCCGGGGAGCCGAGCGCGCAGGAGCGGAACCTCGCGGCCGTCCTCGCGCTCCCGGGCGCGCGCCTCCCTTCGGCGGTCTACTCCGACGTGCTCGACGGTCTGCGGCTCACCGGGCGCGGGGCCGCGTACCTGGCGCGCGAGCGCCGCCTCGACTCGGCCGCGGCGGAGGCGTACGGCTACCGCTCGCTGGACGGACGGCGGGATTGGGCCGCACTCGCCGCGCGGCTGGCCGGGAGCTACGGCATGGAGGAGCTCGCCGCGGCGGGGTTCCCGCTTGCGGAGGACGGAGCGGTGACGCTCCCCTTCAACGGCTGCTTCCCGGCGCTCCTGATCCCCTTCCGGCGCGCCGGTGAGGTGGTCGGGATCCGCTTCCGCAACCTCCTCCCCGACCACCCGGACTACAAGCACAACCGCTACCGCACGCTGGCGGCCGCCAAGCCGCTCTGGCCCTACGAGGCCGACGCACTCCGCCGGCCGACCGTGCACGTAGTTGAAGGCGAGCTGAACGCGGAGACGCTCCGCCAGCTCGGCGAGCCCGCGGCCGGTCTCTACGGCGCGGGCATGTGGCTCGACCCCTGGACGGCGGAGCTCGGCGGCGCGCTCCGGATCGTGGCCTGGTACGACTGTCGGGATCCGAAGCGGGCCGGCGACCGGGGCGCCGCCGCGCTCCGCAGACGCCTCGTCGCCGCGTACGGCGAGCCGTGGGTCGCGCAGCGCTGGCGGCGGATGATCACTGAGGTAGACCCCAACGCGCTCCACCAGCAGGGGCGGCTCGCCGCCATCCTCGAGACGCGGGCCTGGGAGTGCACCGGCGCGGCGGAGGTGCACGCCGCGTAGCCGGTCGCATTCCGTCCTCGCTTCCTCCCCGCCGGGCGCCGCCAGGAGCAGCGCCCGGCTTCGCTTTCGTACGGATACACGGATGCCGAACCCACAGCTCACCCCCGCGTCCGCGCAGGCGGGGGCGCGCGAGCCGTTCCTCGACCTCCTCACCGAAGCGTGCGCGGACGGGAACGGCGGCCGCGTCTTCGCGCCGCTCCCGGCCGGCACCTACTTGGTCGCGGTGCAGGCGTCGGCGCTGCACCGCTGGTGCGAGCCGCGGGCCGCGGTGCCGCCGGCCGCAGTCGCCGCCTGGGAGGTCTTCGTCACCGACGCCTCCGGCCGCGCCGTCGGGCCCGCCACTCACCCGTGGCTCTTCCGCCGCCGCCCGTGGGTGTTCCACTGGCTGAACGCGGCGCCCGACGACGAGGTCCCCGTCGGCCGGCTGGTCCCCGCGTGGGTGGTGCAGCAGCTGCTCGACTTCCTCCGCGGGAGCGCGCCCACCGCGTCGCTCGCGCCCCGCTGAACCTCGCGCGTTCCCGTCGTAGGCCCGCCTCCCCCTCGGAGGTGGGCCTTTCCGCGTTCCGGGCCGTGCGCGGGAGGCGCCGCGCGCCCGCCGAGACTCCGCCGGCGGAGAAAAGCGGGGTGGATTCCGGCGCCCGGCGCCTCCCGCGTCCCCACTGTGTGCAATGAGGAGAGAATGGCCTCGCTCGCTCCCGCCGACCCCACCGCCGACACGCACCCGTCCGAGGACCAGCTCGGCTTCTTCGGCTTCACGCCGGAGGGGTCGCTGGTGATCACCGTTCCGGAGGACGCCGGCGAGGGGACGAAGACGGTGGTGGTCCCCGTCGGATTCCCCGACTTCCGCTTCCCCGAGACCCCCGCGCCCGAGGGCGGCCCCCGCGCCCGGGTACGCGCCAACCTGGCGGCGGTCCGGCTCCTCCACGTCCTGCGGGACGAGGCGCGCGAGCCCACGCGCGAGGAGCAGGAGGTCCTGGCCCGCTACATCGGCTGGGGGCCGTTCCCCGGCGTCTTCGTGGACGACCACCCGGAGTGGGGGCGCTTCGGGCGCGAGCTGAAGGAGCTGCTCACGCCGGAGGAGTGGCGCGCCGCACAGGCGAGCACCCCCAACGCGAACCACACCCCCGCCGCCCTGGTGCGCGGGATCTACGCCCTTCTCGCGCGGCTGGGGATCGAAGGGCCGGCGTGGGACGGGCTGCAGGCGCTGGAGCCGGGGATGGGCTCGGGGGCGTTCCTGGGGTACGGCCCGCCGCCGGAGTCGGGGGTGCGCTGGACCGGCGTCGAGCTGGAGCCGCTGGCCGGCGCCGTGGCGCGGGCGCTCTACCCGTCCGCCGACATCCGGGTCTGCGGCTTCGAGCACGCGGTCCTCCCGCGCGACGCCTACGACCTCGTCCTCGGGAACGTGCCCTTCGGCAACTATCCAGTGCACGACCCCGTCCACAACCCGCGCCTCTTCACCATCCACAACTACTTCATCGCCAAGAGCGTGGCGCTCACCCGCCCCGGCGGGATCGTCGCGCTGGTCACCAGCCGCTACACCCTGGACGCGCTCGACCCCGCGGTGCGCGCCCACCTGGCCGAGCGCGCCGACCTGGTGGCGGCGGTGCGGCTCCCGGAGAGCGCCTTCCGCGGCCGCGCCGTGCAGCGGGTCACCACCGACCTGCTGATCCTGCGGCGCCGGAAGGCCGGCGAGCCGGCGGAGGGGCCGGCGTGGCTGGAGAGCGTGGAGGTGGAGACCCCGGACGGCCCGGCCCGGGTCAACGAGTACTTCGCCGCCCGCCCCGAGATGATGGCCGGGCACCTCCGACTCACCGGGAAGAGCCAGTTCCGGGAGTGCGAGCCCGCGGTGGTCCTCGCCCCGGGCGCCACGCTGGAGGGCGAGCTCGCGCGGATCGCGGCGCTGCTGCCGGAGGACGTGTACCAGCCCCGGCGCGTGGCCGGCGCGATCGACTTCGCCGACGCGGCCGCGGCGGCGGGGCTCGCCGACGGGGCGTTCAAGGTGGTGCGCGGGCGCCTGCGCCGCTGGCGGGAGGGCCGCTGGGTCTTCCACGGGCTTCGCCACGAGCGCGACGTCTACAAGGTGGTCGCCCTCTGCGCGATCCGCGACGCGCAGCGCGAGGTGCTGCGCACGCAGAACCAGGAGTGCGCCGAGGAGGAGCAGGAGGCCGCGCGCCGCGAGCTGAACCGCGCCTACGACGCGTTCGTCCGCCAGTACGGGCCCGTGAACCTGGAGAAGCGGATCGAGGACGCGGCCGGCAACGTGATCGTCCGCCGCCCCAACCTCGACGCGTTCCGGGACGACCCGTACGCGATGAACGTCGCCGCGCTGGAGCACTACGACGCCGAGGCCGGCACGGTGCGCAAGGCGGCGATCTTCACCCAGCGGGTGGTGCGGCCGTTCGCGTTCGTGGAGGAGGCGTCCTCGGCCGAGGAGGCGCTCCTGCTGTCGCTCGACCGCGCGGCCCGCGTGGACCTGCCGCTGATCGCGCGGCTCTGGGGGCGCACCGAGGAGGAGGTCGTCGCGGAGCTGGAGGGCCGCATCTTCCTGAACCCCGCGACCGCCGCGTGGGAGACGGACGACGAGTACCTCTCCGGGCGTGTGCGCCGGAAGCTCCGCGAGGCGCGCGAGGCGGCGGAGCACGACCCGCGCTTCCGCATCAACGTCCACGCGCTGGAGATGGTGCAGCCGGCGGACGTGGGGCCCTCCGAGATCGCGGTCGCCCTCGGCGCCACCTGGATCGAGCGCGCGGCCTACCGGCAGTTCGTGCTCGACCTGATGGAGCTGGAGGCGGGCGCCGACGTGCAGTTCGCGCACGTCGAGAAGGAGGCGCTCTGGGCCGTGCGCGCCTCGCGGGAGCTGCGCGACTCGGTGCGCGCCCGCAAGGTCTGGGGGACCGCGCGCGCGAGCGCCTACCGGCTCCTGGAGGACCTGCTCAACCAGCGCGCCACGGTGATCTACGACACCGTGGAGGAGGACGGGAAGGAGAAGACCGTCCGCAACGCCGACGCCACGCTGGAGGCGCAGGAGAAGGCGCAGCAGATCGCCGACGAGTTCACGCGCTGGGCGTGGGCCGACCCCGACCGCGCCGACTACCTGGTGCGGCGCTACAACGAGTGCTTCAACGACGTGCGGCTGCGCGACTACGACGGCAGCCACATGACGTTCCCCGGCCTCTCCTCCGCGCTCGTCCCCGACCCCCACCAGAAGAACGTCGCCTGGCAGATCGTCTCCCACGGCAACGCCGGGATGGCGCACGTGGTGGGCGCGGGGAAGACGCTCGCCGCGATCCTGGCCAGCATGCGCATGCGGCAGCTCGGCATCTGCTCCAAGCCGCTGCACGCCACCATGAACCACATGCTGGAGCAGTACTCGCGCGAGTTCCTGCAGGCGTACCCCGAGGCGCGCCTCCTCACCGCGCACGTGGAGGACGTGAGCAGCAAGGAGAAGCGCCGGCTCTTCTTCGCCCGGGCGGCCAGCGGCGAGTACGACGCGATCATCGTCACCCACTCCGCCTTCGAGCGGCTGGGGATGTCGAAGGCGTTCGAGATCCGCTTCCTGGAGGCGGAGGTCGCGGCGTTCGAGGAGCTGCTGCAGGAGGCGATCGTCGAGGAGGGCGAGCGGAGCCTCACCGTAAAGCAGATCCAGGTGGTGCTCCGCCAGTACGAGGCGCGGCTCAAGGCCGTCTCCCACCACGGCGGGAAGGACGAGAACCTGACCTTCGAGGAACTCGGCGTCGACTGGCTCTTCGTCGACGAGATCCACCTCTACAAGAACGCCGCGACCCGGACCAAGATCGCGGGGATGCCGCGGGCGGCGAAGCCGTCCAAGCGCTCCTCCGACCTGATGATGAAGTGCGCCTGGCTGGAGTCGCTCCGGCCCGGGCGCGGCGTGGTGGGGATGACCGGGACGCTGATCTCCAACACCATCGCCGAGCTGCACGTCCACCTGCGCTACATGGCGCCGGACCTCCTGCGCGAGTACGGGATCGAGCACTTCGACGCCTTCGCGGCCAACTTCATCCGCCGCACCTGGCAGCTGGAGCCGAGCCCGGATGGCGGCGGCT
Organism: Longimicrobium sp.; assembly: GCA_036389795.1. Classification (NCBI taxonomy): domain Bacteria; kingdom Pseudomonadati; phylum Gemmatimonadota; class Longimicrobiia; order Longimicrobiales; family Longimicrobiaceae; genus Longimicrobium; species Longimicrobium sp. Next base: position 40,404 of record DASVWD010000025.1, on the reverse strand, counting down.
TCCGGATGCGCGAGCGCTTCCACTTCACCAACGTCCCCGAGCTGCTGGGGATCATCACGCAGCGCATCGACATCCAGCTCGCCGAGTCGCTCTACGACCCGCCGCCGGCGGCCGCCGAGGCGCAGGAGCAGGCGCCCGAGCCCGAGCTCTCTCCGCCGCCGTCGATGCAGGAGTCGGCCTGGCCGCGCATCCGGGTGCGGGAGCGCGGGCCGAAGCGGCTCCTCCAGCTGCCCCGGCCGAAGCTCTTCGGCGGGCGCCCCGAGGTGGTCACCGCCCAGCCCTCGGACGAGCTACTGGAGTACACCGAGACGCTGGTGGAGCGCGCCGAGCGGATCCGCGACCCGGACGAGTACGTCGACCCGCGCGTCGACAACATGCTCCTGGTCACCAACGACGGCCGCAAGGCCGCGCTGGACATGCGGCTGATCGACCTGCGGCTCCCCGACCACCCGGGCTCGAAGGTGAACCTGCTGGTGGAGGACGTCTTCCGCCGCTGGGAGGAGACGCAGCGCGACCGGGCCACCCAGCTCGTCTTCTGCGACCTCTCCGTCCCGCGCTACGACGGATCGTTCAGCGTCTACAACGACGTCCGCGACAAGCTGCTCGCGCGCGGGGTGCCGGCGCACGAGATCGCCTTTATGCAGGAGGCCAACAACTCGCGGAAGAAGGCGGCGCTGCAGGCGGCGATCCGCGCGGGGCTGGTGCGCGTGACGCTCGGGAGCACCGTGAACATGGGCACCGGCACCAACGTCCAGGACCGCATCCTCGCCATCCACCACCTCGACGCGCCCTACCGGCCCAGCGACGTGGAGCAGCGCGACGGGCGCGGGGCGCGGCGCGGAAACATCTGGCCGTACCTCTGGATCCGGCGCTACGTTACCGAGCGCTCCTTCGACCTCTACGTCTGGAATCTCCTGCACTACAAGCTGGAGATGATCAACCGCGTGATGATGGGTGACCCCAGCATCCGCGAGATCGCCGACAACGACAGCGTGACGCTGAGCTACGCGGAGGTGAAGGCGCTGGCGGCCGGGAACCCGATGATCTTGGAGAAGGCGAACGCCGAGGCCGAGATCGCGCGGCTCAAGCGCGCCCGGAGCGCGTTCCTGGACCGGCAGATCCGCGCCCGCGCCGAGCGGCAGGACTTCCCGCGCCGGCTGGAGCAGGCGGAGGCCATGCTGGCCGCCACGCGCGCCGACCTGGCGCGCCGGGAGGGGACGGCCGGGGAGGCGTTCCGGATCACCGTCGCCGGCCAGCTCTACACCAAGCGGCCGGAGGGCGGCGCCGCCCTCCGCCGCTTCGTGGAGGAGGCGTGCCACGCCTCGCGCGGGCGCGAGACGGTCGCCGTGGGGAGCTTCGCGGGCTTCGAGCTGCTGGCGGCGGTGCACCCGCGCATGGACACGGCGCTGATCCTGCGCGGCGCGCGGACCTACGAGCAGGACGTGCAGCTCTTCCAGTCGCCGGTGCACCTGGTGCAGAGCCTGGAAGCGGTGCCGCGGCGGCTGGACGGGATCGCGGAGAGCTACGAGCACCAGGTCGCCTACCTGCGCACGCAGGCCGCGCAGCTGGAGGGGATCACGGACGAGCCGTTCCCGCAGGAGGAGAAGCTGAATGCCCTGGTGGCGCGGCTGCGCGAGATCGAGCGGGCGCTGCGGATGAACGAGCCCGGCGAGCGCCAGGACCTGGGCGCGCTGGAGGTGGCCACCGTGGAGGAGGAGCCGGAGGAGGTCTCCGACGACGCCGAGGCGGTGGCGATGGCGGCGTAGCGCATCGGAAAACCACAGGCGGGCGGGGCGGTGCGCCCCGCCCGCGCGGAGGGAGCATGAGCGGCGGTTCGGGGAAGAAACGAGTAAAGCCGGAGCCCCGGCACGAGCACACGCTGGGCGACCGGCTGGCGTGGTCGGACGGCCCCGGCCGGGAGGCGGGCGAGGGCGTGGTGATCGAGCTGCTCCCGCCCACGAAGGCGGACCGGCAGCCGCGCTACCGTCTCGCCGTCTTCCGGGATGGGAAGCAGTCGGACGACGAGCTCGTGCTGCCGCAGGGGGTCGTGTACGCTGTGCCGCGCTGGGAGAAGGACATGGGCCGCGAGGAGCGGCTGCGGCACCACCGGGGCTCGACCCTGCCGTGGAACGAAGAGATCCCGGGGGAGTGAGCGGATGAAGCTGATCGTCGGGACGGACGAGATCGCCTCGGGTACGCAGCAGGTGGACGGGTACGCTTACGTCATCCTTCCCGAGATCGCGGCGACCGCGCTGGAGGCCGAGACCAAGCGAATCCTGGCGAAACACGGCCTCGCTGTGTTTCACGCCCGGAAGTTCGCTCCCGCTCACGCCCCCGCCTACGCGGAGTTCCTGTCCGCGGTGCGCGACGCGGTGCTGGACAACGCCCCGTCTAGGATCACCCTTGTCCTCCACAGCGCAGGCGAACGCGACCGGATCACCTCCGCAATCACCGGTTTGATGGAGGCGGCGTATATCGGGAATCAGCAGCACGACCGGAGGCTGTTGGAGACGTCCAAGCTCTTCGGCCCGCAGCTGGTCGCGTTCCAGCGTGTAATGGACGGGATCGCTCCCGGATCCGTGGCCGATTTCGAGGTCGACAGCGACGACCGTAGGGAGTTGCTCGCCAAGCTGGCAGGCTCCGGTCCGGCCGCACGGCTCTCCGCGGCTGTGCTTCTCCGGGCGTTCTACAACGGCTTCCGGAACCTTCATCACCCGGGCGCTCCGGTGATGGACGAGCTCCGGGTGTTGCCGGACGAGCAGTCCGCGATGGTGCAGGCGGCCGATGTCATCGGGAACTTCGCCCTGGCGCACGGCTTTGTCTGCCTGGGCGTTAAGTCGGTCAACCGGACCACCCGAGCGTCACTCCTGGAATCCGTCCTCGATCTTGACGGAGCGTGTGATTTCTTCCACAGGAACGTGAATTTGCGGGGCGATGACCTAGTGCTGAAACAGGAGGGAGCGATGCGCCTGGACATCGGCGGTTCGTGACGTCGCATCGCTGATCCGGTGCGGCGATAGACGCGGAGCGCTGGCGAGGCCACCCGGATACCCGGGCGCCCGGCCCGGCGGCCCCCCGGCACCCGGGGTACCAGTGCGGGAGAGAGACAGCCCACCTCCTCCCGCACCCGCATGAGAATCCCCATCGTCAACCGCAAGGGCGGCGTCGCAAAGAGCACCACCACCATCAACCTCGGAGCCGCGCTGGCCCAGGCCGGCGAGATCGGGATCGCGTCGCGCTCCTTCCGCACGCTGATCATCGACATGGATCCCCAGGCGAGCACGTCATTCGCGCTCACCCTGGGCGCCGAGGACGATGGGCCCAATCTCGGCGGCGTCCTGCTGGAGGGGATGCACATCGAGGAGGCCATCCGCCCGACCACCACCCCCAACCTCCACCTCATCACCGCCTGTGAGGCGCTCGGCGACGAGGACGAGCTGATCCGCCTGGCCCGCGTCCCCGGTTTCCGCACCCGGCTCCGCGACGCGCTCGCGATGCTGGAGACGCCGTTCGACGTCGTCCTCTTCGACTGCCCGCCGGGGATCGGCCTGCCCATGACGCTCGCCATGATCGCGGGCGACCGCTTCATCATCCCGACCAAGCTCGAGCGCTTTTCCCTTCACGGCACCGGGCGGCTCTTCCGCTTCATGGAACGCCTGATCGCACTGCGCGCGACCAGCGCCGAGCCGATGGCCGACATCATGGGCGTGCTGCTCACCGACCTGAACTACCAGTTCGTAGACACCCAGGAGCGGGAGGCCGAGATCCGCGCCGACTACGGCACCGCGGTGTTCGAGACCGTGATCCGCCGGAACGTCACCATCGAGCGGGCGCAAGACCACTTCCGCACCATCTTCCAGGAAGACCCGCGGCTGCGCTCCACCGGAGCCCAGTGCTACCGCGACCTGGCCGCCGAGGTGCTGCTGCGGGGCGTCGAGTGGGGCCGCGTAGACGCGCGGGAGCTCGCGGCCGACGTGCGCCTGCGCGGCGTGCGCCTGGGCTTCCTCCCCGCACCCGTGACCGCGTCCGCCGCGTAGGACCATGTCCGACGAAGCGCTCCCCCGTCGCGGCCTGGAGCCCGTTCCCGGCCGCGTGCCGCGCCTGCCGGGGGTGGCACGCCCGTCCGACACCGCGGTAGCCCGGCTACCTGCGGCTCCGCCGCGCGAGGTCCGGCCGAAGCCCGCGGCCGAAGCGGCGCCGGCCGACGGGCGGTCCTTCCGCCCCCGGGAGTTCCAGCTCGATAAAGAGCCGCGGGACTACCTCGACACCACGGCGTTCGCGATCCGCCTGCGCACCGAGACGACCTTCGACCGCAGCGCGCTCGTGCGCGGCCTGGTGAAGGCCGTGCTGCGCAGTGGGCTGGACGTGGCGGGTCTCTGCGACTCGGAGGATGAAGTAACGGAGTACCTGCTGCGCTTCCTGCCGGCGAGGACGACGTGAGCGGCACGCCCGCCATGGTGGTCGAGGAGCCACCGGCCGATCCCTGCGGGAGCTGCACCCAAGGCCGGATGGGCACTTGGACCGCCGTCCGCGCGGGGACCGCACCGGTGATGGTTGGCGAGCTCGCGCTGGCGGGCCGCGTCTGCGACCGGTGCCGCTCGGTGGAGTTCCGGTCGCACCGGCCTGCACCCGCGAGCCCGCGGGCGGCGGCGCCCGGACGGCGGCACTCGTCCGGCGGGGAGCTGCTGGACGGCTTCGTCCGCAACCTCCGTGCGGCGCTCGGCGAGCTGTGGAGGTCCCTCTCGTGCCGGCCGAGGAGCGGACGCGGCGGCCAGTAGCCGGGAACAGCAGGCGGGTGAGGGGTTCAACCCCGGGGGAGAAAAGGAGGCGGGGCTCCGCGTCGGACGGTCCGGCGCGGGGCCTCGCCTTTTTTCCCTGCGCTCCGACGCACCATGCACGGGACCCGCATCATCGCCCTGGTGAACATCGACGCGGCCGGGGGAGTCGACCCGGACCGCCTGGCGCGCGCCCTCACCCTCACCGTCCGCCGTACCGAGCGGGGCCGGTACGCGGTGACCGGCGGCGCCGAACGGCACTTCGTAGACCTGATCGACCCGACGGTGGAGCGCTGCGACTGCGGCGACTTCACCTGGCGCCAGGTGGTGTGCCAGCACCTCCTCGCCTGCCTCCTCGGCGAGGGGGATGAGCGGGTGGTGCACGCGGCCGGCCAGCTGGTCCAGCGGCTCCTCGCCGAGAACGACCGGCTCCGCGCGGAACTGCGCGGCCGCACCATCGTGCTCACGGAGACGCTGAAGCGCCGGGTGGCGGCCGCCACCGCCGTCCCCGTGGACGAGCTGGAGTTCAGGCGCGACCGGGACGGCGAGACGTCGGACGTCACGGTGGTGCGCCGCGGCGCGGGCGAGGTGCTGGGCCGCGTGACCCGGAGCGTCTCCCGCCCGGAGTTCGTCTCCCCCGCCCCGGAGGCCGCGGACGCGACGCGGATCGCCGCGTGATCCGGGCCGCATCCACCCGCCGATGCCAGGCGCCGCGCGGCACCCGGCCGGCGCGCCGCCGTCCGTGCGCCGTGCATCCGGCCTCGCCGCTCGCCTGGCCGGGAGCGGATCCGGCGCGCGGACCCTCGCTCTTCCTCGACCAGCTTGGCCTCTGGGACGCCGCGCTCCCCCACCGCCGGCCAGCCGGACCACCGGACGGGCCGCTCTTCCGTCCCGACGGGTGCATTGTGCGGCGGATCCCGCCGCGCGGCTCCACCGGCGTAATCGGCGAGTTCCTGGCCCGGAACCACTACACGGCCGGGCCCGGCATGCGCGGGCTCCCCTTCGGACTGTACCGCGGCGAGGCCCTGCTCGGCGTCGCCGTCTTCAGCCGCGTGTGCCGGCCCCGGTGGGCCCGCGAGAACTTCGTCCTCCTTCCCGCCGACCGCACCCGCAGCGCGGTTCAGCGGCGGCACCTCACGGTCACGGAGGCCGAATACGCGGCCCTCAGCCGCCTCGCCCTCTCTCCCGCGGACGTCGACCGAGCGCCGCTCGGCAACGGGGCGGCCAGCTGGTTCCTCTGCCGCTGCCTCGCGGGGCTGGAGGCGCGCAACCGCGCGCTCTGGTCCGCGCACCAGCGGCTCCTGCGCGGGGAGGCGCTCGCCCCGGAGCACCTGAGCCTCCTGCGCGAGTCGGCCGGCGCCGACCGCGGGCGCGGGCGCGGCTACATCAAGGGCGTGACCACCTGGGCCGACCCGTACGAGAACATGCTCGGCCGTATCTACCAGATCCTCGCTTTCCACTACACCGGCCGCACGAACGGCGGCCGCTGGACGCGGGAGGCGGTCGGACTGCGGTCGGGGCGGCGGCTGAGCGCCCGCACCGTGGCGAAGGCGCGCGCGCCCGCCCAGCGCGGCCACACCGCCGCAGCGCTCCGCCTGGCGTGGGAGGGCGGGCACGTACGCATCGAGGTGAGGCGCGGTGGGGAGACCGAGGTGCACGACGCCGCGTGGGTGCGGCAGGTGGAGACGCGCCCCGGCGCCACCGAGCCGGAGATCGCGGCGGCGCTGGAGGGAGCGTGGAGCGACTGGCGCAGAGTCCATGCACCACCCGGCACCGCCGTCGCGCTGAGGTGGGAGCCGGAGAGCGGCGTCCGCATGGAATCCTTCCCGCCGAAGCACGCCTACTTCACCGGCCTCGGCTGCTCGGCCTGGTACCGGCGCCAGACCGAGATCCGGCACCGCCCCCTGACCGAGCGGCTGCTGGCGGAGGAGGCCGCGCGCGGCCAGCGTCGGCGGCGGGACCACCGCCGCGACTTCTACCCCACCACGATCCCGCCCGAGGAAATCCGCCCCGAGCTGCGGAGTGGCCGCAGCCACGCCGGGCCGCGCCCGCTCTCTTCCACCGAACCTCTCTGATGCCTGCACGAACGAAACGCCGCCACGCGGCCGAGGAGCGCTGGACGCCCTCGCGCCCGGTGCAGTGGCCCGATACCGGCGACCCTCACCTGGACCTTCTGCGCGCCGCCGTCGAGGCGCGCCTGTACCCGTACGGCGATCTCGTCTCGTCGCCGGGCCGCTACGTCTCCTCCTACCAGATCTCACTCCTCGAGCGCGGGCGCGGGAAAGGGATGGACGATCGGCAGGTCTCCGACTTCCTCTCGGCGAACCTGATGTGCGGTGGCAACTCCGTCTACCGGAATCGCGGCGTCGCCCCGGAGTGGATGGGCACCGTTGTCTTCGCCGGCGGCTGGGATCCACCGGACGCGATGGGCCGCCGCGCCTTCTACTGGACCCTCGCCGTCGAGCCGCGCCCCGGCGATGTTCCCGGGGACTCGAAGGTCAGGTGGGAACGCGGCGCGGTGTGCGACGCCTTCCGATGTGCGTTCGGTGTCCCGGCCCGGGAGCTTCCTCCCGAGGAGCCGGTGAACCGGTGGGAGGACGGCCAGGGAGTCCTTTTCTGATTCCATGATAGGGGTTCAGTCGGCCCCGACGCACATACCGGGGTACCAGCGGAGGTGTTGCTCGACCGCCAACGGCCCTGACCGGGAATGTTGGCGGCTCGAAGGAGTTCCCAACGCGCCAACCTCCACCCGGCCCAAAATCACCTGTTTCTTCCGCTTTCGCGAGCGCCTGACGCCGACTATTTTCGGGGCTTTCCGCGGCGGCCCCTGGCCGCGACCAACCGTCCCCAACGCGGCCCCTCTTCTGACCGCTGATGAACTCCGCAGCGAACCCCGCAACTGCTGTCGATCCTGACGAAGTGCTCAGAGAGCACACCCGTCAGCTGAGCGGGGAGTACCGCGCCCGGCTCGCGGATGCGTACGCCGACCCGCAGGACGCAGCCCGGCGTTTCTACGAGGAGGCATCCCGCGCCGGCCCGGCGGATGCCGCGATCCGCATGCGGGACGACCCGGCGCACTTCGGGCCGTTGAAGGAAGGCGGCGAGGCGGTCGCGCGCCAGGCCGCGGTGCTGGGCGCGAAGGCGTATCACTCCCGCGTCGCCGAGGGCGAGCCCAAGGTCGGCGCCGCCCTGCTCGACCAGGTCCTCACCGACCGGCTGCAGGCGGTCCGCGGGATTGACCGGGAACAGGTCCGCGCGACGTGGGACGCGCTGACCCGGGCGTACGGGCCGGACCAGGCGGCCGGACTCTTCACCCGCCGCTCCCGCGACGTGCTGGGCGAAGGGGTGAGCCCCCCCGAGGCCGAGCAGCTCGCGCGCTTCGCCGCGGCCCGCGACCACCTGCGCGTGCGCGCGGGGCTGGTCCAGCCTCCCGCCGACGAGCGCTCCGCTCCTCTCCCGCGGTCGCTGGAGGAAGCCGCCGGCGACCTCTCGCAGAACCTCCGGGAGCGTCTGCTGGCCGCCTCCGACGGCCTGCGGAAGCGGCTCGCCGGCGCGTACGAGCACCCGCTCGCCGCCGAGGCCCGGCTCCACCAGATGGTGGACGAGCGGGGGATGGACGCCATCGGGTTCGTTCGCCGCGACCCCACGGTCCTGGGGCCGCTGCGCGAGGACCTGCCCGGAGGGGCCGCGCAGGCGCGGGAGCTCGCCAGGTCGGCGACGGACTACGCCAGCACCGCGTACGGATACCACCGCGTCCGCGGGGCGGAGGAGGCCGAGCGGCTCCAGGCGCAGGACGCGCTTGCGGAGGCGCGACTCGGCGCCCGGGACGCTGAGCGCGCGATGGAGGGGATCCAGGCAGCGGTCCAGCTGCGGGGCCCCGAGCTGGAAGCGCACCTGAACCGGCAGAGGGACCGGGGCGTTGGCCACGGCGAGCCTGGCCCGGGCGGCCCCGCCCCGGACGCGCCCGGGCCCCGTCCCGAAGGGAAAGGCCGTGCACCGGGCGGAGTCGAGGACGGGACGCCGGGCGGTGCGAACGGCCCCGTATCCACCGGCGACCCATCGGTCGACGCGGCCGTGCAGGCGCACGTTGAGCTGGAGGAGGCGCGCGAGCTCACGAAGCGGCTCCGCACCCTCCGTGGGGAGCGCCGCAAGGCCGAGGAGAAGCTGGCGGAGCTCAAAGAGCAGGACGACACGCTCGCCCGCGCCCGCCGGGACTTCCGCGCGGTCGCAGCCGAGGTGTACCGCGACCCAGACGGCGCCATCCGCCGGTGGCAGGAGGCCGTCGCGGCCGACGGCCTCGAGCGTGCGCGTGCCCGGCTGCAGAAGGATCCCGCCCTGCTCGGCGAGCTCCGCACCGAAGGTGAGCCGGGACCGTTCCGGCGTGCGGCGCAGGCCGCCGCGCGGGCGTGGCGGGGCTCGGCAGGAGGAGAGGAAGCAGCAGGGGACGACGCGCGCTCGCGGCTCGCGGCTCGCGCAGAGGCGTTCGGGAAGGCGGAGTCAGCGACCCGCCGCGAGGTGGAGTGGACCACCCCCGACGGGGAAAAGGTGGTCGGGCGGGAGAAGGTGCGCGAGGCGGCCCAGGGCGTCTACGAGGGCCGGCAGCGCGAGATCGACGCGGGCGAGAAGCGCCTGAAAGCGCTCGGCGGCGTCGAGGGCGCGGAGAAGGCGGCACAGCAGACGCTGGAGGTGCTCTCGCCCGAGCAGAAGCAGGTGGCCATGCGCCAGATCACCGGGATCACCGGCGCGTCCGCCCTCCACGTCGCGGCGGGGATGGCGCGGGCGACGGTGGAGGCGGCCCGCGTGGCCCGCACGCTGAGGGAAGGGCCGGCCGGGCTCTGACCCCGGCGGCAGAAAAGCGGGAGCGAGGGGCGGCGGGGGAGCCGCCCAACGACACCAGACGAGGGGGAACGTGCAACACCTGTTCGTGGACACGCGCGAAGGTCCGGCATTCGCGAGCATCCCCGCCGACGTCGTCGCCACGCTGGAGTCGGCGGCCGGCGACGAGAGCGAGCTGGAGCGGGGGCTGGAGCTGGCGGGGCTGGTGCTGGTGCGCGCCGGCCGCGAGGGCGGCGAAGCCCTTCTCCGCCACCTGGTGGCGCACGACCCCGGGCTCCTGCTTCGGGCCGACCCCCGGCTCGCCGAAACCCTCGCGCACGAGCCCGAGCTGATCGTCGGGCCGCTTTCCGGCACGTAGGAGACCCAATGGCCACCGAGCCCGACGCCCCGGAGGACATCCTCGGGGAGCTGCCGCCGCTCCCGCCGTTCGACCCGCGCACGTACATGTTCACGACCCGCACGATCGCCGGCGCGCGGACCTTCGCCGACCATCTCCCCAGCCCAGGCGAGGTGTGGGAGCTAGAGGGGAAGTACTACCCGGTAAAGCGCAACTCGGAGGAAGCGGCCTGGCTGCGCGACCACGGGGCGAGCCTCGTCCCGCCCGAGGACGACGCCCTCCACCAGGAGTTCGACCCGTTCCTGGTCGGCCTGCAGCGGGCGGACAAGGACAGAGACGACCTGTAGACGAACCCTTCGGCCCCTCGGCCTGAGCGAGCCCGCACCGGATTCCGGTGCGGGCTCGCTGCGTTTTCGCCGGGGCTGGGGCTGACGCGGCATCCGTGCGCCGGCCGCCCCCGTGGTGAAAGGGATCTTGTCACCCCCAGCCCAGAGAAAAGCCGGCGCGTGTCCGTGGGTTAGCGGGCCTCCGGTCTGCGCCAGCGGATCCCCCGCCTGAACCGCCGTTCTCTAAGCAAGACCTCCGACAGCGGGGGCGGGCGCCCGACCGGGCGCCCGCCCCCTTCGCGTTTCCTCCCCACCTCTCCCCGGTCCCGTGATCGCCATCGCCGACAGGAGCGCGCCCGGGGGGCTGCGCCCGCCGGGGCCTCGTGCGCCCGACCGCGCCGCGGCGGGCGCCCAGCGGCCCGGACACGTCTCGGGGTGGATGGACCGGATCGTCGGTCCCTACGACCGGCACGGCGTCCGTCGCGTGCTCCTCCTCTGCGACCTGTTCTGCGGCGCCGGCGGCTTCACCAGCGGGGCGATGCGCGCGCTCCGGGAGCTGGGGCTGGAGGCGGTGATGGCCGCCGTCAACCACTGGCCCGTCGCCATCGCCACGCACCGGCTCAACCACCCCCACGTCCGCCACTACATCGAGGACGTACGGGCGGCGAACCCGGTGGACATCGTCCCGGAGCGCTACCTGGACGTGCTGCTCTGCAGCCCCAGCTGCGTGTTCTTCTCGCGGGCGCGCGGGGGGCGGCCGAACAGCGATCAGAAGCGGATGGACCCCGAGGCCATCATCCGCTGGATCGACGAGATCGACGTCCGCGTCCTGATCTGCGAGAACGTCCCGGAGTTCAAAGACTGGTGCCGGATCGACCCCAAGACCGACCGCCCCATGAAGGGGCGCAAGGGCGAGTACTTCCGCCGCTGGATCCGCAAGATCGAGCAGCGCGGCTACCGGGTCGAGTGGCGCATCCTCACCTGCGCCGACTACGGCGACCCGACCAGCCGGCAGCGCTGGTTCATGATCGCGCGCAAGGACGGCGTCGCGATCAAGTGGCCCCAGGCGACCCACTCGAAGCACGGCGGCGTGGACGCCCATGGGCGCATGCTCCCGAAGTGGCGCGGGGCCGCGGAGATCATCGACTGGAGCGACCGCGGCACCTCCATCTTCAACCGCCGCCCGCGCCGGAAAGGCTACAAGGCGCCCAGGGGGAGCCGGCAGCTCCGCGCGCTCGCGGTGAACACCCTCCGGCGCGTCCGGGCGGGGACCGACCGCTTCACGGGCCCGTGGCGCCACGCGTTCGCGGCGGCCATCGAGGAGGAGATGGAGCTGGTGCGGCTGGACGAGGCCGGGGTGGACCGGCCCGACCGCCGCGCGCTCCTCTGCTTCCGCTGGACGGAGGACGGCGCGGTGCGCGTCGATCCGGCCGAAGCGAAGGTCGTCTTCCATCCGGGCGAGCTCCTCCACCTCCCGGACGGCTCGGCGGAGCTCGTCGCGCCGGCGGCGGCGCCGGACCCGTACCTGGTGATGCTGTACGGGACCAACACCTTCCGCCCGGTCGCCGCCCCGGCGCCCACCGTGACCGCCGGCGGGCTGCACGTCGCACTCTCGCGGGCCAGCGTCCGGGACCGAGGGTGGTTCTCGTACACCTGCGCGAACCGCACCCAGAACGCACCCCGCGACGTCCACCAGCCGCTCGCGCCCGTGCTGACCGGCACCGGTGGCGGGCTCTGGCTCGCCCGGCCCGGGGTGCAGGCGTACGTGCTCTCGCAGCAGTCCTGCGGCGCCCCGCGGCCGACCACGCAGCCGATCCCCGCAGTGGCCACCGCGGGCGCGATCTCGCTCGCCGTCCCCGTTCTCGCGTCCCGTGCCGGCGGCCCGGCGCTCCGGCAGTACCTCGTCGCCGTCAACCACGGCGACGGCCCGAGCGGCAACAACGGCCGGCGGGTGCGCGACGTGGGCGAGCCACTGCAGGGCCTCACCGCCACGCGCGGGCTCGCCCTGCTCGATCCCGCCGTCCGCGGCGCGCACGTCCACGACGCGGTGCAGGGGTACGTCGCGGCCTTCTTCGGGAGCAACGTCGGGCGCCGGAACGCGGCCGCCGCGCTCCGCTCGCCGCTCGGGGCCGTCACCACCAAGGCGCGCTACGGTTTCTGCCTGCCGGCGATCACACCGTACCTGGTGCCGCAGTTCGGGGAGCGGCCGGGCCAGGCGCCACGCGTCCACCGGATCGACCTCCCTGCGCCCGCGGTGACCAGTCACGGCGCCGGCGCGCTCGTCGTCCCCGTGATGGTCCGCTTCGACAACGCGGGCGCGGGGGGCGCGTGCGTGCGCGGGACGGGGGACCCGCTGTGGACCGTGACCGGCAAGACCGGCTGTGGGATAGCGGAGTCCTACATCATCTCCCCGCGCCACAGCCGCATGGGCGGCGGCCCGGCCCCGCGGCACGTGGGGCTCCCCATCCCCACGCTCACCGGCGGCGGCTCGCAGGTGGGCGTGGTGAGCGCCAGCGCGGGCGACCAGCTCAGCCTCCTCGGCCCGGGAGCGGATGCGGCCGCGCAGGGCGCGCTCGAGCTGCCGCTCGCGGAGGCGAGGCCGGCCGTCGCCGACCGGATCGATCTCGGCGGCGGGCGGATAATCTGGGTGGACGGAGTCCTGGTGCAGATCGACGTCGCCTTCCGCATGCTCCGCAACCGGGAGCTGGCACGCTCCCACTCGTTCGACGACGAGGAGACGACGTACGAGTTCGTGGGGACCGAGGCCGAGCAGACCCGCCAAGTCGGCAACTCGGTCCCGGTATCCACCGCGCGGGCGCTCGTCCTCTCGCAGATCCGCAACATCCCCGGCGTCGTCCCGCTGGCGGCCGCGCGGAGCGCCCGCGCGCCCCGCCCTGCGCCGGTGTTCACCCCCGAGTACCGCATCGCCGCATGAATCCGCCGACCCCCGCCGGGCCCGTGCTCCCCCCGTTCTGCACTCTGGGCCCGGACCTGCTCCCCCAGGCTCCGGCGCCCGGAACCCCGGAGAGCGAGGCGCTGGCGGCCTGGGAGGTCATGACCGGCGCGCGGGTGTCCCGCAGCGCGGGCTCGGGCCGCATGTCCCTCCTCGGCCGGTACCGGGGCGAAGGCGGAGACCTCGACCGGGAGCGGATCCTCTGGATCGCCCTGCACCCGTTCGAGGGTGCGGAGGAGCGCTGGGCGTGCCGCCGCGCCCACTGGCCGGCGATGTCCGACGCGCAGCTCGCCGCGGCGATCGTGCAGGAGATGGGCGGGCCGGCCGGAGAGCCCGACGAGATGACGACGCTCGGCTTCTGGCGGGGTAATGTGGGCTTCCACTTCGACTCCCGCGGCCCGTCGCTCGTGATCACCGAGCTTCCCGGCCCTCGCCAGCGCAGGATCGGCCGGGCCGCATTGCTGGCCGAAGCGCGGCGCCTCCTGGGGGTGCGGCCCGGAACCGGTACCCCTCCGGAAACACCGGCCACGGACGGGAATCGGCCGCCTTCCGACCTGCCGCCGACGGACACGGATCCACCTCTCCAGCTCAGTCTCCTCTGAGCTGAAAGCGGGCGATTGGCCCGCTGGTGGAAGCGCCCGCCCTCAGAACCGCCCTTTCCGGGGCGGGGTACCACAGGTGCGGCCACCCGCGCGCTCGCGGGGCCCGCGCTCCGTCTTTCCGGACCGCGCTCTCCTTCCGTTCACGGCAGGCACGGTCCGCATGGATGGCACCCCGATCCCCTTCCTCCAGGACACCCCTGCGTCCGGGCCCGGGGAGACGCCGTCCGCCCCCGCCCTCACTCCCGCGGAGCGCAACCGCCGCGCCCGCGAGATGGCCGCCGAGGTGGACCGCAGGCTGGCGGAGACGCAGCCCGCGCCGCCCCGCCTCGGGCCCGCGCGCGGCGAGCCCCGCGAGCCGGTGCTCGCGGGCTCCATCCCGCTCCCCTACCACTCCGCCCTCCAGGACCCCGCCCGGATCACCGGCTCCCGCCACCGCGAGGTGAAGGACTTCAAGCCGCGCGTGGTGGAGTGCGTGGCCTGCGAGTACCGCAAGCTGGAGAACCGGCTGGGGGACCCGGCAACGCACGGCCTCGACCGCGAGAAGCTCGCGCCCGGCCAGCTCCAGCACTTCGGCCCCGGCGAGCGCAACTACACCGTCTGCCAGACCTGCCACGACGCGAACGGAAAGATCCACCCGAAGCTGTACGCGCTCTTCGCAGAACAGGCCGCGCGGGAGGACCGGCAGCGCACCTTCCGGCACGACCCGGCGTTCGCCGAGATCGCCGAGCGGGTCGCCGAGGTCGACCGCTGGCGCCGGGGCGTCGGGGGCGAGGACCTGGGGAGCGCGCTGGCGGAGTCGCGGGTCGTGGAGGAGGCGCAGCTCGGCGGGGTGGAAGACGACGGCGAGTACGACGGCCTCGAGCTCGACGAGCGCGGCACCCGCCTCTCCGACTTCACCGGCCAAACCCCGGGCGAGGGGCGGTCCCGCCACGGCCGGCCCGACCCCGACTTCGCGAACCACGACGCCCACTACGACCCCGCGCGGATCGGGGCCGACGAGGCCGCCGCCTACCTGGCCGACGAGGAGTGGAACGCCCGGCGGAAGGAGAACTTCCGGGCCGCCTGGGACCGCGCCGGCGAGATCGAGGACCCCGAGCTCCGCCGCCAGACTCGCGCACGTCTGGTGGAGCGGTGGGACCCCCGGATGGCGCTGGTGGGCGAGGACCGGATGGTGGAGGTCAGCCACTTCGCCGAGCCCCGTCCGCGACTCTCGCCCTACGCCCGCTCGGCCGCGCACTCCGGCGTCGACGAGGGCTTCTCCGCCGAGCCCGAGTGGAGGAAGAGCGCTCTCGCCCGCCACGAGGCGGCGGTGGAGCGCTTCCTCGGCGAGGTGCGCGCGAAGCTCGCCGCGCAGGGGATCCCGGCCGAGAAGATCCGGGAGCTGACCTCGCTCCCCGACCTGAACCCGGGCCGCGAGATCGGGAAGTTCATCCCCGAGCGGCCGCTCCACGAGCGGATCGAGGCCGCGCGCGGGCCGAAGGAGGTGTTCCTCCCGACCGCCGCCGAGCTGGACGCGGTGGTCCGCGAGGGCGAGGTGCGACGCTCCGTGCTGTACGACGTGAACCATCTCGGCAACCTGGAGGCGGCGCGCGGGAGCGTGGATGCCGAGTCGTTCCTGGCGATGGCCCGCCGCGTCCAGGAGCACGACCAGCTGCAGGCGCGTGTGCGGGAGGCGGACGAGATGCGCGAGTCGGTGCGAAAGTGGGCCGGCGCGCTGCAGCGGGCGGACCAGGAGATCCGCGGCGCCACCGACGGCTTCGCTAAGGAGATCCGCGCGAGCTTCCGCGACCCCAAAGCCTTCCAGGCGGCCTTCACGCAGCTCACCGACGAGCAGAAGCGCGACGCGCTGCGTGTGCTGCGCGAGCGGCCGGGCGACTTCGCGCGCGAGTTCGCGACCCGCTACGGGCGCGACTTCGGGGACGCCGGCGAGCTCGCCGGCACCGGCCGTGGCGTGGGCGCGGTGAGCGCGATGGAGCGCGCGGGGGTCCTGACGGCGTCCGCCGGCGAGCGCTACCTGGACGCGATCCGCTCTCGGAGCATCACCCGCGCGCACGCGGCGAGGCACCTCGGCCTGGACGCGGGCGCGTCGCTCAAGGAGGTCGGGGCCGCGTGCGCCGCCCGGCTTGCCGAGGCAGGCGAGCAGAAGGCCGCCGCGATCCGGGACCGCGAGGCGCTGGGCAAGGTCCCCACGCCGAAGGAGTTGGAGCGCGCCTTCACCGGTCTGCACCAGCAGGACCGCCGCGTGGTGATGCGGCAGATCCCCGGCCTCACCGCGCTCATGGAGGACCAAGGGCGCGCGCTCGCCCGCTCCGGCCCCTCGCTCTGACTCTGTCCGCGGGCCGCGCCCGCCCCACCCGACCCGTTATGACCGCCGAGACCGCCCCCGCCCCTTCACCCCTCGCCGCCGCGCCCGCCGCCCTGGACGCGGCGCTCGCGCATCTGCGCGATCACCTGCGCCGCTTCGGGAGCACGCACGGCTTCCTGCGGGGGCACCTCTGCCCCTGCGGCCTGCCCGGGTGCCCCGAGGCGCACGTCGACACCATGAGCCTGGTCTCCATGCTCCGCGCCGTCGCGACCGAGTGGCGCGGCCGCCCGGAGCCGCGCCGGGAGCCGCTCCTCCGCCAGCGGCTCCTCGCCTTCGCGCGGACGTTCCGGGTACTGGAGTGCCCGTGCGGCGAGCCGGACTGCCCGACGGTGACCGCCCAAGACGCCGACACCCGCACGCTGCTGCGCGTGGTGGCGGACGTCTGGCACGGGCGCGCCGGGAACCGGGTCGACGTCGCCGACACCGAGGACGTGCGGTGGCCGGCGCGCGCCGCGGAGGTGGTCGACTCGCTGGGCGACCGCTACGCCCGGAACGTCGCCGCGCTCACCGCGCTCGCGCTCCGGCTGGACCCGGCCGGCGCCGAGTCGTTCCGCGTCGTCCCGGCGGAGGCGCGGCGCCGCGAGGGCGGGGCGTGGCTCGCCGAGGCCCGGGCGATGGCGGCGGAGGCGATCGCCACGTGGCTCCCAGCCCCCGACACGGTCGCCGAGGCGCGGCGGGTGACCGACAGCGCCCTCGCCGTCGCCTTCCACGGGGGGTGGACCACGGGTGAGGCCGCCGACTTCGAGCGGGCGGCGGCGGATGCCTGCTCGGCCGTGCTCACCCTCGGGATCGTGCACGCGTCCGTGTCGGAGGCGCTCTTCGCCCCCTTCGCGGGCGTGGTGACCCTGGCGGACCTCGACACCGCCGTGGAGGCACTGCTGCGCGCCGACCAAACGGCCACCGCGGCCTGAGCGCTGCCCGCCGGCCGACCGGCTGCGCACCTGCTGCTCCCGGCCCGCGCCTCGTTCCCAGGCGCGGGCCGGTCGTGTTGGGGGAGGGGGAGGAGCAACCCCGGCGGTGAAAAGCTGGGGTGATGCCGCGGCTCCGACCGCGGCGCGCCGGCCGGGGATCGGTGCCGGCCGGCGCGAGGACCACGCTTGCGAGAGGAGCCACCGATGATCTGCACCGCCTCCGTCCCGGCCGCCGCCGGGGCCGCCCCGGGTCGCGATCCGCGGGCACTCAGGGTCACCGCCGCGGCGCTCTCCGCCTACGAGGGCATCGAGCCCCGCGCGGCCAACGGCAGCGATCCCCTGGCCGACTTCCTGGCCGTCGAGCTCTACCGCGGCAGCGCGGGCGAGACGGAGTCGGCGCGCTTCGAGCGCGCGGCCCGCCAGGTAGACACCGCAATCGCGTCGCTCCAGCACGTGAGCGAGCAGCTCCACGAGCGCGCCAGCACCAGCGCGTGCCTGCCGCTTCCGCTCGGGCCCGCCAGCACGGCGGCGGAGACGCCCCTCGCCGCGAGCTGAGCTTTCCCCCAGCCCGAGGAGCACGATGCAGGAGAGCACGAGTGCCGGCCCCGCCTGGCACGGCCCGGCCGAGTACTGGGGGAAGGCGGAGGTGACCCGCGTGGGGACCAGCGCGGTGGTGACGCCCTGGCGGCTCGGCGAGCCCGGATGCGACCGGGAGCACGGCGAGCCCGTCACGCTCCCGGACGTCTTCCGCGTCCGCATCGATCCCGAGGGGACCTGGGTCTCCTTCGTAGACCACCGCGCGGCCGTCGCCGACGTCCTGCGCATCGCCAGCCTGCAGGGCGACCCGGAGCGCTGGTCCCTGGTCCACCACGGCGGGGAGTCCTGGGGCCTGGGGCTCGCCGCCGGCGTCCGCCTCTTCCTCTGCGTGTAGGCCCGCGGCCGCCCCCATCCATCCCCACGACCGAGGAAACCGTTCCGGTCCCCTCGCCGCGTATTCAGGAACCCGACCATGCCCGACTTCTCCCGCCCCTGGTGCTACTCCATCGAGGAGAACAGCCGAGACGAGCACGGCTACATCCCCGTCGTGGTCTTCGAGGACGAGTCCGGCTTCTATCCCCTGGCCGGCAACGGCCCGTGCGCCCAGCCGTGGTACTGGGGGCAGACCCGCGAGGAGGCGGACGCGATCTGCGCGGAGGCGAACACCCGCCTCGGGATCACCCCCGAGGAGGCCGCCCGCATCCGCGAGAGCTCGCTCCTCGCCAGCTTCCGCGAGCGCCCGCCCGCCTCCCGATGCGAGTGATCGTCGGGCACACGCGCAGCCGCCGCATGATCGGCCGGCTGAAGCAGCTCGGCTGGGGGCGCTGCATGGTCGACCGCCGGCTCGACCCGTGGCCGCACGAGCCCTGGATGCTGGACAACGGCGTCTACGCGCAGGCCGCCGCGCAGGCGCGCACGCTCGGCTTCGCGTCTGTCGACGCGCTCCTCGCCGGCGGCCGGGCCTCCGAGCTCGAATACGACTACGACACCTGGTACGAGCAGGTGCTGAGCGCCGGCGAGCTCGGCTGGGACCGCCAGCCGGAGATCGTGGTTCTCCCGGACCGCGTCGGCGACGGCGAGCGGAGCCTCGCCACGTCCGTCGAGTGGTACCACCGCTTCTGGGAAGACTTCCGGATGAACGCGGAGGACGCGGTGACCGACGGGGTGGAGTACGACGAGGAGGACGACCCGCTCTCAGAGACTTGGTTCTACCTCGCCGTCCAGCCGGGGATCGAGCCCGGGCACCTGGAGCGCCCGTGCCCCGTCTGCGGCTGGTTCGACGGGCTGCCGACCTGGATGCACTTCCGCGGCATCCTGCTGGGCGGCTCCAGCACCTGGAAGGTCACCCACGCCGCCCGCTGGAAGCGCTGGTGCGAGGCGCGCGGACTGGCGCTCCACTACGCCCGGGCGGGGACGCCGGCGAAGGCGCGCTTCGCCCGGGAGGTGGGCGCCGACTCCCTGGACTCCGCCTTCCCGCTCTGGACCGTCCAGCGCTTCGAGCGCTTCGCCGACGAGATCCGCAACGGGGCCCCGCAGATGGAGCTCTTCGGAGGAGCTGCCACCTCGCTCCCGCCGGCCGAGGTCCCGCCCGCGCCCGGGGGGGAATCCCCGGCTCGCGCGCGCGACGTGACGCTCCCGCCGCTCTTCCTTCCTCCTCCCGATCACCTGATGACCGATCCGCGCAGCTACCGGACCGGGGACGTGCAGTGCCCCGCGCCCGACGACCCGGCGCATCCCGACGCGGCGTCCGCCACGGCGGCCGCCCTAGACCTGTCCCGGCGTGAGCCCGAGCGCTTCGTCGGCGTCTGGGCGCCCGACGGCGAGGGCTCAGCGCTGCTCGCGATCGCGTACGACGGACACCTGTACCGGGGCTGACCGCCATCGCGGCCCCCTACTGGAGCGATCATGCCCCTACCCGAGCAACGCATGCTGCGCCTCGCGCGCAGCGGACGAATCACCGTCCTGGACCCCGCCCGGCGCCCCCTGGCGCACTTCGGCGTGAGCACCCGCACCCGGACCTCCGAGGATCAGCGCCACGCCATCGAGTTCGCGCAGCTGCCGGAGCTCCTCTACCGCGTCGAACAGTTGCTCGGCGAGCTGAACGGGAACGGCTACGCGTCCGCTCTGGTCGAGCGTGTCCGCGAGGCCGCGGCGGCGTGCCAGCCCCCCATCCCACGGTAGCCTTCCTCCCCTGCAGCGCGACGACCCCGCCGGTGAAAAGCGGGTGGCTGGTGAGCCCGGAAGGGGAGCGTCTACGGCCGGAGGAGCGTGCGATCCCAATGATCCCGGAGGGGAGATGGTGCCGAGCGCCGGACGGGCGGACCCGCGGTCCAGCCAGGTGGAACGGGCGAGTCTCGCCGAGGTCCGCAACCCGATCCTGGGGCTGCGGGCCTTCAAGCGCTTGGCGGCGCTGCACCCCGACGTGCTGCAGGTCCTCTGCGAGCTGCTGCACGAGATCCACCTCGAAGCCGCCGAGCGGGCGGAGCACAGCTGGAAGACCCGAAAGGCGCCGATGGCCGTCTACTGGCGCGCGGTCTCCGTCTACGCCGGCCACATCCGGCGCGCGCTCCGCCGCGTCCAGCGCGCTGCGCCCCACCAGCTCGACCTGATCCGCGACGCCGCCTGAGACCTCGTCCGTGAGGGACACAGCGATGAGCGCCACCCCGCCGCCGGCGCTGCTCCTGCTCGGCGCCGCCGCTACGCTCGGGTCGCTCCCCGGGGTCGCGGTGGCGATCGAGCGGATGTGCGAGCTGGCCGAATCCGAAGCGTCCGCGCCCGCCGTGCCCTGCCGGAGAGGCATCCTGCTCCTGCTCCCGCCGGCGGTGAGCGGCGCGATGGCGCGCCTCCTGGAGAGCGCGCACGACGCCGCGGCCGCCGTCGGCCACCGCTTCTGCGACACCCTGCCGCGAGACGGCCCGCCGGGCTCACGGGACGGCCGCGCCGCTCGTCTCCTGCGCGAGGCGGCGAGGGCCACCGCCCGAGGCGAGGCGCCGGCGGTGCTCGCGGAGCTTCGTCGGGCGGCGGAGAACGAGGAAGCCAGCCTCGTGCGCATCGACTCCAGCGCGCTGCCCGACCTCACCGCCTTCTTCTTGGCCGTGCTCGACGCCGCCGCGCACGAGCCCCACGGGCAGGCGTCCCTGTTCGAATGGTGACGCCAGCCCCCCGGCACGCGGCGCTCACTCACCCCGTCCCGGCTTTCCGCCGAACCTCCCACGGTCTGCACGCACCGGATCTCGCTCGACCTCACCACTGCTGATCGAGCGGCTGAGCCTAAAGCCAAACCCTGCCAGGTCGTGGCACCCGCCAGGGCTTCGTTTCTCCTAGCGCTTGGAGCTGGCAATGAAGCACGTCTTCGTCGGACCGGCCCACCGTGTCCAGCTCTCCGTCCATGCAGGCGCCGGTGACCAGAAGAACAAGCTCTTTCGTGTCGACGCGCTGCCGCGAAGCGCCCACAGGTCGACCGCCTACATCCACGGTGACCACCTTTACCGCGGCGCATCCGCGAGCGAGGCTTGGGACGCAGTGCTTCAGCTCGTCCCCACCGCCGAGGCCCCAGCGGCGCTGCGGGCCGAGCTCGCCGCCGGCCGGCCGGAGCTGCCCCTCTGCCCTTACTGCGGCACCGTTGTCCGAGCGCACCACCGCCAGACCCAGGTGCGGTGGCCGGTCGGGGATCCGCGCGCGGAGCTCCGCGCGGCACACGCGGCGTGCGCCGTGGACGAAGTCCACGTCGACTCCCGCTTCCTCTCCACCTGAGACCCCAAATCGCGGAGACGACGTTTCGCGGCCTCTCGCCAGGCGACACTGAGGCGAAAGGCCCGGGCGGGGTCTCCCCCGCCCGGGCCCTGACCGTCAGATGACGTCGCGTACCTTGGACATGAACTGGTTCAGGAAGATCCCCCAGTAGTCACGCAGCTCATCGTAGAGCTCGTGGGGGTTGGTCTGCATCGACTCCGCCTTGCCGTACGCCAGCACCAGCAGCGTGAGCGCCTCGATCCCGCGGGACGCCATCTCCACGATGTCCTCCGTGTAGGTGCCCTCCGCCGCGTCGACGATCTTCCGCAGCGGCCCCCAGAGCTCCTTGTAGAAGCGGTGCCGCACGTTCAGGCGGATGAGCGTCTGCTCGCTCGTGTGCTGGACCTCGATGAAGCTGTTGCCGGGGAAGTCCATCGACTCCAGCACGAACGGCAGGGTGCGGTGCTGCTCGACATACCGCGACACCCCCGCCTCCGTCTCCTGCCCCACATCAGTGGCCATCTGGCGCAGGAGCCCTTCGCTGTCCTGGTCCGCCGGCTTCGTGACGCGGCCCTTCGGCAGCGTGCGATCCGCATCGGCGACCGCCTTCAGCACCTGGTCGTGCTCACCCTTGTGCTGGGCCGTGTCGGCGGCCGCCCACACGGCCTTCAGGCGCTTCCGCGCCGTGTTCACGTAGCGCGAGAGCCGGGTGCGGATCTCGTCCCGCAGCTGGTCCTCCGGCTCCACGCCGCGCTTCACGTTGCGCACCCCGAAGTACGAGTCCAGCTCGGGGCGGAAGGCCACCTCGATGCCGATGAAGCGGTCGAACTCGCGCACCGCCGACGGGAAGATCCGGGGCACCAGGGTGTAGTTGATCTCCCGATCCAGACGGACGAAGCTGATCACGCCTTCCGAACCCGGGATGTTCAGCCGCTTCGCCAGCTCGTCACCGCCCTTGAACCGCTCGCGGAGCACTTCCCGCGGATAGAGCGTCACGCGCAGCCGGGCGAAGGAGTTGCCCACCGGGATGTTCTCGTCCGCGATCAGTTCCGGCGCGAAATGCCGCACCTTCGCGTCCGCGGCAGCGCCGCCCGCCTTGGGGGTTGGCTGATCCGGCTCGGGGTACTCCTTCGTCAGCACGGCGTCGTTGTACGTCCCCTCCATCAGGAAGAGCGGGTCGAACGGGAGCAGCGCCTTGCCGTTGACCTCGATCCGGATGCCGCCCTCCAGGAAGTTCCGGAACATACGGGCGATCTCGCGCTCGACTTCCGCCCGGAGCCTGCCCGTGTCGCGCGCGCGCCGCCCCTCCTCGAGCCGGTCCACCTTCGACCAGACGACGACCGTACCGGTGCCTGCGGGGACGTATTCCTTCACGCCGGCAGGAAAGGCCAGCTCGTCCGGCTCGCCGAGGAAGATCTCCTCGCCGGCCTCCTCGGCCTTTTCCAGCTCCTCGAGATCGAGGTGCATGTGCCGCCACGGGGCATTCGGCTTGGTCCGGCTCCAGACGTCGATCCGCTGCGCGACGCTGAGCGCCGCCAGCTTCGCTCCGACGCCGTACTTGCCGATCGTCTTGGTGGACATGTACCGCGTCGAGAATCCGATCTGCAGGTACCGCCGGAGCACCGTGTCTTCCATGCCCGTCCCGTCGTCGGCGATGATGACGCGGGCGATGCCCTTACGGCCCGAGGGCATGGTGCCGTCCTCCAGCACCACCGAGATCCTGTTCGCCTTGGACTCCAGGCTGTTGTCGATCGGCTCGCCGAGCGCGGCGGAGAAGTGGAACCCGCTGTCACGCAGCGAGCGCAGGCCGGAGCTTCCCAGGAAAAGCGGAACCCGGTCGTCGTCACCCGCCTTCTTGGCGGCGGTGGTGGTGGCGGCCGCGGGGGCGGCCGGGCGTCGCGTGGTGGTCATGCAGCCTCCTCGGCCTTGGCGTCGATGTCGGCCGCACCCGCAGTCACGGGCTCGGCGTTGATGATGGAGATGTTCTCAGCCGCGTGGCAAAACGGGCACGGCTCCAGAGTGCCCGCCGGGCGCGCCGGGTGGATCAGGTTGGCGGCGCGACCCGCATCCTGCAGCGAATGGTACCAGTACGATTCCATGTGGAACGCGTGGAGCGGGCTCCGGCAGGGCTGCCACACGAAGTGATCGGCCACGCCCAGGTACGGGTGGGTGGCGAGGCGCGTCTGCACGCAGGTGTCCGAGCGCCCGACATACATCGGACGGCCGTCCCGCAGCAGCAGGTACACGCCGGGGTTGCCCGCCCCCACGAGCGCCCGGATGACGGCCGGGCGCAGGGGGAAGGCGTGCCGCGCGGGCGCGGCGAAGATCAGCGTCAGGCTCCGCATCACGCCTCCTGCGCGACGAGGGCCGACGCGATGTCGCGGACGCTGAGGCGCAGGCGGTCGACCGTGCGGCTGGAGACGCCCAGCGCGTCGGCGGTCTCCTGCGGCGTCTCGGCGTCGATGAGGCCGGTCAAGCAGCGGAGCCCCCGCAGCCCGAGCCGGGCGACCACGCGCGCCTCGATGGCGCGGCGCAGGCTGGACGCGACGGCGAGCGCCTCCGGAGTAGAAACGTTTTCCACCAGGGCGGGGTGCAGCCCCTGCTCGACCGCGCGGCCGATGACGGTGTCGGGGGTGAACGGGTCGACGACCGTCCGCCCGCGGGCGCGCGCAAGGATGCGCCTCGCGTCGCGGCGGACGTTGCGCTCCAGGTACGCGGCCGAGACGACGGCGCGCCGGGAGCTGAGGGTCAGGGAGATGGCGCGGTCGAGGATCTCGTACGCGCGGCTCCCCGGCTTCTTTCGGGTGAGCTGGTCCTGCAGGCGGGTGACGACGGCGTACCGGACGCCGTCGCCGGCGCTCGACGCGCCAGGCGAGGAGAAGTACATCAGTTTTCCTTCCCGGGTACGAATAGCCGGCCTCTCTACGAGACCACGGTTCGCCCCTGATGGTTTTCGTCCCGCCCTCGGGCGCCGCGAAATCGGCGGCCGGGAAAATGGGACGCTGTAAATCTGGAGAGCCGCTCCGCCGGCCGCAACCCCTTGCGCGCCCGCGTGGCTGCCCTCCGTACCTACATGGGACAGGCAGGCGAGCTTCAACGCCACCCATCAACTGGTGGGACGGGAAAGCGGCATGCCGGCATGCCGACATGCTACCGTGTTTACTAGCATGCGCGATTGCCGTATTATTCCCGCAGGGTTTCCCGCACCGAGCCGTCGGGCGAGCACCCCACCCTCCCAGACTGTCCAAATGTCAGATTCTATCAAGATCGACCCCGCGGTCGGTAGGCCCCGGTCCTCTACGGGTGCCGCGCCGGCCGGACCGGCGTTTGCCCGTCACGACACCTTCGCGCCCCGGTACGGCTGGATCAAGAAGGGCTTCGACCTCGCGCGCCGGGAGCCGGACCTATTCACCCGCGCCGACGCTCCCGTGGTGCTGGGCGTAGGGAAAAACATGGTCCGGGCGATCCGGTACTGGTGCCACGCCTTCGGCGTGCTCGAGACCGCGATCGACGAGGCTGGCCACACCGTCGCACGCCCAACCGACTTCGGGCTCAGCCTGCTGGCCGACGACGGCGGCTACGACCCGTTTCTCGAAGACCCGGCCTCGCTCTGGCTGCTCCACTGGCGGCTGGTGAACCGGCCAGACCTCGCGACCGCCTGGTACTACACGTTCTTCCTTTTCGGCCGGACGGAATTCACCGTGCCCGCGCTCCAGGAGGCGCTGGAAGGCTACGTCGCACGCACGTTCCCGGAGGCCCGGTACGCACGCTCGTCGTATGAGAAGGACGCTTCCTGCCTCGCCCGCATGTACGCGTTCCAGGAAACGGGCGGTCGGCCAAGCGAGGAAACCTTCCAGTCACCCTTCACGGAGCTTGGGCTTCTCCGCCGCACATTGCACGGCGGCTATGCCTTCTCCATCGGACCGAAGCTCTCCCTGCCCGACGCGGTGATCGCCTCGGCATGCCTTGAGTTTGCAGCCTCCGTGTCGGAGGCCCGCACCATCGCGCTCTCCAGGCTGGTGTACGAGCCCGGCAGTCCCGGGATGGCTTTCAAGCTGACCGAGAGCGCCGTCTACGCGGCCCTGGAGGCCGTCGCCGCGCGATCCGTCGGCATCTCCCTGTCCGAAGCCGCCGGCGTAGTCCAACTCGCTTACGAGGCTGATCCGCTGCAACTGGCCGAGCAACTCCGGGAGAAACACTACGCCCGGCGACTGGGCCGTCCCGGCCGTCAGGAGGCCGCATGACCCTGCTCGCGGATCACTTCAGGATCGGGCGCCGCTACGCGCGCTCGGTCAACATCGAGCGCGACCTGGAATCGGCCGAAGCGCTGGACGGCTATCTGCTGACTCCACGCATCCGCGACCTCGCCGAACGAATCGTCACCGCGCAGGTCCAGGTGCGCGCCCAGCGCGCCTGGACTCTCACAGGTGTCTACGGCACAGGCAAGTCGGCATTCGCGCAGTTCCTGTCCTCGCTCTACGCTCCCGCGGAGCACCCGGCACGGCGTCTCGCCCTCCAGTTGCTGCGAGCAGACGGCGCCCAATCGCTCGCCGAGCAGTTCCGCGACTCGGTCCCGGCCGACGGGTTCATCTGCGCCGTAGCCGCGGGGCGCCGCGAGCGGCTCGCGCACACGCTCGTCCGCGCGCTCGCTGGTGGCGCCGACCGGTTCTGGCGCAACCGTCAGGGACCGCGGCCCCGCGCGCTGAAGCGGGTCAGGGCCTTACTCGACGCCATCGAGCGCGGCGAGCAGCCAGACGTCGCTGGCCTGCCCGAGCTCGTCCGCGAGCTGGCGTCCGTCAGCCGTACGGGCGTGCTGATCGTGCTTGACGAGCTGGGCAAGAACTTGGAGACAGCTGCCCGTAGCGGCGGGGGCGAAGACCTCTACCTCCTCCAGCAGCTGGCCGAGCTTCCCAACGGAGAGTCGGACCCGCCGGTGCTGGTGCTGGGCCTGATGCACCACGCGTTCGTCGAATATGCGGACGGGCTCGCAGCCTCCAGCAGGAGCGAGTGGGAGAAGGTGCATGGGCGCTTCGCGGACGTGCCCTTCGCCGAGGCGCCGGGTCAGATGCTGCGCCTGGCGGCCGCCGCCATCCAGGCGGACCCGCCGCAGCCGATCGCGGACCTGATCCACTCGGCATCAGGCGCTTGGCATGAGCGCCTGAGCCGCGTCTCGACGGATTCCTACATCTGCGAGACACTCCCCCCGGACCGGATCCGGCAGCTCTATCCGCTGCACCCGCTGGCGGCGCTCGCGTTGCCGACGCTATGCGCGCGCTACGCCCAGAACGAGCGTTCCCTGTTCACCTTCCTCGCGAGTCCCGAACCGCACTCGATGACGCGGTTCCTCACGGAGCGCGAGGCCGGCGAGGATAAGCTGCCGTGGCTCCGGCTGGCCGACGTGTACGATTACTTCGTGGACGTGGCGGGGATCGCGCTTTACGCGCGGCCGCAGTTCCAGCGGTGGGCCGAGATCCACAGCATCGTCCGTGACGCCCTCGGACAGGACCCGCACGAACTCCAGGTCCTCAAGACGATCGGCACCCTGAATCTGGTCGGCTCCACGGGGGCGCTCCGGGCTGGACGCGCGCTCGTGATCGCCGCGCTCAGTGAAACCCCTGGTGACGAGCGCGAGGAAACGGCCTGGACGGAGGTCATCGACCGGTTGATCGCGCGAGGCTCGGTCACCTATCGCGAGAGCGTCGATGAGCTTCGCGTTTGGGAAGGTTCCCACCACGACGTATCCCTCTTGCTCCGGCAGCGCGTGGAGGCCGAGCGGCGCCCGGTCGAGGAACTGCTGTCGGAGGCAGCACCGCTCCAGCCAGCCGTCGCCCAGCGGGCCAGCTACAAGTCGGGCACCCTGCGCTACTTCGAGCGGCACTACGTCGGGTCGGCTGACGCGCTCGCGGCGGTGGAGTGCCGGGTACCGGACGCAGACGGGGTGATCGCCCATTGGGTGGGCGACGCCAGCCCCGCGCGCGTCCCCGCGGAGACGCGCGACGGAAAGCCCCTCGTGGTGCTGCCTGCCCACGGGCTCCGCACCCTCAGCGCCGCCGTTCGTGAGTTCATCGCCCTTGCTGAGCTCGACCGCGACAGGTCGTCGCTCCAGAACGACGGCGTCGCCAAGCGCGAAGTGCGTCAGAGGCTCGTGCTCGCCCGCCGTGCGCTCGACGAGGCGGTTGCCACGGCATTCACGCCGGGCGACGGACGGACATTCTGGGTCAGGGGCGAAGCCCGTTCGGGCACGGGGCTGAACGAGGCGCTTTCGGATGCATGCGATGCTGCTTACGGGCAGACACCCATCATCTGGAACGAACTCGTCAACCGCCGTGAACTGACCGCGCAAGGCGTTCGCGCCCGGCAAACCCTGATCGCGGCGCTCCTCAACTCGCCCGAGAAGGAGAAACTCGGCCTGTCGGGCCACGGCCCGGAAGTGGCGATGTACGCCTCTCTCCTCGATCGGACGGGCATTCACCGGCATGGCCCCGACGGGTGGCGCATCGAGCGGCCGAACGACGACGGCGTCGTCCCCCTCTGGGAAGCGATCGAAAACTTTTGCCAATCCGCTGTCGACCGGCCGCGGCCGGTCAGCGAGCTTTACGACCTCCTCGGCCGCCCTCCCTACGGAGTGAAGTCCGGCGTCATCCCGGTCTTTCTGGCAGCCGTGCTCCTGTACCACGCCGACGATGTCAGCGTGTACCGGCACGGCAGCTTCCTCCCCATCCTGGGCATCGAGCACTTCGACCTGCTGATCAAGCACCCGGCGGAGTTTGCGGTCAAGCACTTCCGCCTGGAAGGTCTCCGCCTGGACGTTTTCCGTGACATGGAGGCGATCCTCACCGCGCCCGGCGCGCGGAAGGTGCCTGCCGGAGTACGCAACGCCACCGTGCTCTCCGTCGTGAGGCCGCTCACGAGATTCGCCCTCAAGCTGCCCGCCGTCACGCGCGGGACGCGCCGGCTACCGGCCACCACGGTGGCGGCGCTCGACGCACTGCTGCGAGTGCAGGAGCCCGACCGCCTGCTGTTCGAAGAACTGCCCCGTGCGCTCGGCTTCGATCCCTTCGGCAGCGAACCCATCGACGGCGAAGTGGAGACGCACCGGCGCGACGCCTTTCGCCGCGCGCTGCTCACCGCCCTCCGAGAACTGCAGGGGTATTACGACACGGTGCTGGATAGCTGCCATCGCCTGCTGCACCAGGCCTTCCGCTGCGCGGGGACCCTGGCCGACACGCGTGAGGATGTCCGCGTCCGGGCTCGGTTCCTGGACGGTCGCGTGATCGAGGACCGCCTGCACGCGCTCATCAAGGCCTTAGTCGAACAGGATACCGAAAAGGACCGGTGGCTGGAATCGGTCGCCATGGTGATCGCCGACAAGCCCGTCGACATCTGGAGCGACGAGGATTTCCTGGTCTTCGAGCTAAACCTGAGCGAGCTGGCCAGCCGGTTCCTGGCACTCTACGCCATGCAGGAGGACGCTCTCGCCGAAGCGCGAGCCGGATTCCACCCGCGGCGGATCACCATCATGGAGCCGGACGGGACGAGGCTACAGCAGATGGTGTGGATCGCGGGCGAGGACGGCGATCTCATCGAGCAGCAGGTCGAGGCGGTGCTCAGGCAGCTGGAGCACATCCGATCCGAACAACAGCGCCAGGCCATTATCGTCCGGCTCGCCGAGCGGGTGCTCGCGCCGCCCGCGCCGCGGAGAGATGAGGCGCCCGGCATGGAGGCACAGAGAAGACATGGGTAAGCGCGTACGGCACATCCTCGGGCTCTCCGGCGGCAAGGACAGCGCCGCCCTCGCCGTGCTGATGCACAAGCGCGTTCCCGAGATGGAGTACTTCTTCTGCGACACGCACAAGGAGCTTCCTGAGACTTACGAATACCTCGGCCGTCTGGAGGCACGCCTCGGCATCAAGATCGTGCGGCTCAACGCCCAGCGTGGCTTCGACTACTGGCTGGACGTGAAGGGTGGCTTCCTTCCGTCGCCCAACATCCGGTGGTGCACGGAGGTGCTCAAGATCGAGCCGCTGGAGGAGTGGATCGGGGACGACGAGGCGATCAGCTACGTCGGCATTCGCGCGGACGAGAACCGGGCCGGCTACATCTCCACCAAGCCGACCATCCGCGCCGTTTACCCGTTCAAGGAAGAAGGCCTGGTCAAAGCGGACATCTTCCGCCTGCTGGAGGAGAGCGGCATCGGCATCCCGGCCTATTACAAGTGGAGGACCCGCTCCGGGTGCTTCTTCTGCTTCTTCCAGCGGAAGGCGGAGTGGGTGAGGCTCCACGACGAGCACCCGAAGCTCTTCTGGGAGGCAGTGGAGTACGAGGAGAAGCACCGCGACGGCCGCACGTTCACCTGGTCGCACGGCGAAAGTCTCCGCGATCTCCTGGCGCGCCGCGACGAAATCCTGGATGCGCACGAGAAGCTCGAGGAGCGCGAGCGCGCTCGGCAGCCCAACCGCCCCCTTGCTCAGGTCCTCGCGGCCGCGCTAGACGAGGAGGACGACGAGCTGGGATGCCTGATGTGCCACCTATGAGCGTGCTGACCGCTTCCGGTCCGGCAGGAGTGGCCGACATCGTCGCCGATGGTCTTCGGCTGCCGATCTATCTGGACCATCACGCCACCACTCCTGTGGATCCCCGAGTCGCCGCGGTCGTCATGCACCACATGACGACCGCGTTCGGCAACGCCAGCAGCAAGGACCACGAGTACGGCGACGAGGCTGACGCGGCCGTAGCCGCGGCACGGCGCCACGTCGCCACGCTGCTCGACGCTTCTCCGCGAAGTGTCGTGTTCACCTCTGGGGCGACCGAGAGCCTGAACTTAGCACTGCAGGGCTTCGTCCGCGCACAACTCGCTCGTACCGGCTCGTCCGGCCTCGTGCGTATCGCGCTCCCACCGGTGGAGCATCCCGCGGTCCTCGAGGTCTGCCAATACCTCGCGGACCGCGGCGAAGCCAGCCTCCGGATGCTGCCCGTCGACGGCCACGGCCGGATCGACCTAGAGGCGGTCGAGTACGCCTGCCAGGACGGGATCGACCTGCTCGTCGTAATGGCGGCCAACAACGAGATCGGCAACCTCTACCCGCTCGCGGAGATCGGGGCTATCGCACGGCGGCACGGCATCCCGTTCCTCACCGACGCCACGCAGGCCGCCGGCAAGGTGGAGATTCGCGTCCGCGACTGGGGCATCTCCATGCTTGCGCTTGCCGGCCACAAGATGTACGGCCCCAAGGGCGTAGGCGCACTGATCGTGGATCCGGACCTATACCTGGAGCCGCTGTTCCGCGGCGGAGGGCACCAGCGCGGCCTGCGCTCCGGTACCCTCAACGTCCCGGGCATTGCTGGACTCGGCGAAGCGTGCCGGCTGCGCGCCGCCGAGATGGCGCAGGATGAGCCGGCCATCGCGCGCCGGCGCGACCGGCTGCAAGCCTCCCTGGTGGATTCCATCACCGGCCTGATGGTGAGCGGCGATCTTGAACATCGCCTCGCGGGCAACCTGCACATCTCCGTCCCGGATGTGCCGAGTTCTGCCGTGGTCGCGCAACTCCGGGGCAGGGTAGCCCTCGCACGCGGTTCGGCTTGTGCGTCCAGTGTCGACGCCCCTTCGCACGTGCTAACTGCACTTGGATTCACCAATGCAGTAGTACGGGGCTCTCTGCGGATCGGCTTGGGACGATCGACTACGGACACCGAGATCGAAGTCGCGGGCAAGTGGGTATCGGAGGCCGTGACGAAGATACGGCATTCGTTGCGATGACGCATCGACCGGCGCTCACGGGTGCACTAAGAGAGGGAGAGTTTGGGATTGCATCACTCGACTCACGAATTTTACGAGTCCAATGCCGACGCATATGCCGAGCTTACGCTTGCTGGGGAGGTAAAGGAACTCTGGTCGCTTCTCGACGGCAGGGTGGAGCCGGGATCGCTGGTCCTGGATCTTGGTGCGGGAGCAGGACGCGACCTCAAAGAGCTGGGAGCCCGAGGATACCGAGCCATTGGGATGGACCTCTCCTTCGCTCTAGCCAAGATTGCGAAACGCGTGTCCTGCCAGCCTATGATCGTCGCAGACATGCGTGCTCTCCCATTTAGATCGGCTTCCTTTGACGTGGTGTGGTCCGTTGCCTCGTTGTCGCACGTTCATCGGGACGAAATATTAGCGATTCTACAGGCGGTCCACGCAGTTCTCGGAACCGGCGGTGTATTCATCGCATCGGTCCGCGAGGGAACTGGAGATCTCATTGACGCAAATGGACGATATTTTTCGCTATATAGCGTGGACGACTGGAAGAACCTCATGATTGAAAGCGGGTTCACGGTCGAGCATTGTGGGTTAAGCATCAAACCACCGGTTGTCACAAGCGAGACTACGCAGCCAATCTCGTGGATCGTTTCTTTGGCCGCGCGATAAGCGTGGCTTAGTTTCTGACGGTGCAGCAAGTCTTTCTCGTTGCGCAGAGGATGCTGCGCGGTTATGTGTTTAGTCCCGTCGTTCTTGAACGCTTCATTCTTTGTGACCTATGATAATTCAGGTAACGATAACGCAGGCAGCTCCCGCCAGCTCGCCCGATTGGGTCAGCTATGCAAAGGACTTGGGCCCGACAGCAGTTGCCATCGTCGCACTACTGCTTACCTATTTGACGGCTCGATGGACGCTCAGGGTCAACGAACGGACATTGACCGTTCAGAGCAATCGCGAGAGGTCTGACGAGATTACGCGGCAGCTGAATGAGTTCTACGGCCCGATGCTACAGCTGTTAGGTATCAGCGACGTCCTTCACAAAACATTTAAGAATGGCAAAGACTTCCGTACATTAACCAAGCTACTCGATGGCCACACCTTCTCAGGAAACGATGCTGTTTTGCTGAGAGAGATCATGCTTGTCACAAAAGAGATAGATAAGCTGATCATGCGTTATAATGGTATTGTGACAAATGCGGGTCTTCACCTCACCCTCGCAACCGCTGGAGCTCACTTTCGCGTGCTACGTGCAGCTGCGCGTGGCCAATTGAGCGGAGGGCCGACGCGCTTCGAAGATCTAGTGTTCCCTGAGCGGATCAGAGCCGAGTTACGCGGCGAAATAGAACAACTCCGTCATGAACGTGGTCAGCTCCAGCTTGGCGTTCCGAGAAAGCAAATCAGGCCACTGTGCACCGAGGCATCGGCAGCGGTTCTCGTGAGTGAAAGCCATCCTCAGAAAACGGAAGTTCCAGCAGGGCAGAGCTTCACCAAGACATGGACGCTACGGAACAAAGGTAGCAACTGCGTTTGGGACTCACCGATTAGGCTGCAGTACTTCTCCAACACGGCCGGGCTCCTAAGCACGTCGCAGGCCGACATTGCGGTCAGCGAGCCCGTAGAGCCAGACGGCACCTATATCTTTAGCGTGCCAATGATGGCGCCTGCCTCTCCCGGCACGTACCGTGAGGAGTGGAAGCTGGTCGACCCTTACGGCAATACCATTCGGGTAGGTGGAGCTGAAACGATCTTTGCCGAAATAACGGTTCCTTCAGCAAAGACGGGCGTCGGTCTTTCTCCGCCACCTCCTCACACGCATACGCCCTCACCCGGTTGAGAACTATTCCTCCAAGCTCGTCAGCAGATCCGCAGTGTCGAAGTTCAGCAGGAACGCCGAGTAGTGGTTCCTGAATACATCCCTGATGTAGTCCTCTATGGCTACCGGGGTCTCGCCGTGCCCGTTCTCCGTCCGCTGCACACTGAAGCCCTGGCTCCTGGTGATGGCGTACAGGAACAGCGTGTGGAAGTACACGGACGTCACGTACCTCTTCTCGGCGACCAGCAGCGCCTTCTCTCCCGAGTACTTCGCCCGGTAACTCAGGAACGCCGAGCTATCCATGTTCAGGTAGATCGTGGTGAGCTTTTCCCCGTCGCCCTGAGGCACAACCACAACCTCGGGGCCGACCTCGACCCCCTGGTTTTCCAGTTGTTCCCAGCTCATCTCGATCCCCTCCCCCGTCCGCGAGACGCGGATCAGCTGCGGAAGGCCCAGCTCCGGCTCCTTCACTGGCTCCGGTTCCGGCTCCTTCGGCGGCTTCTCGGGGTCGGTGATCCTCACCCAGAACACCTGATCGAATTCCTCCCCTGCACCCGAGAGGCAGGCGCGCACCTTCACCGCGTCACCGACCGAAACCTCCTGGTTCGGTGAGACGGTGACCCGGATCGTACCCTTGCTGGGACTGGACTTCACCACATCCAACAAAGCGGTCGGACGGTCCGGCAGTCCCGGCGCGGTACCGCCTTTCGTCCGGGTGGGGGAGTAGTCCAGCAAGGCGATCTGCAGGTGACCGGGCTCGCTGGTGCGGTCGAAGTACTGATCCTCGACATCCGTCGAGAATCGAATCGTGCGGTGGCCGCCGAGCGGCAGCTTCACCGTGGGGATGCCGTCCCCATCCTGTGGCGACTTTGCTTCCAGCCGGAAGAACGAAGGGAACCGGCGCGGGATGAAGGGCGGTGCTTCCGGGCGTGGCGTCGGCGGCGGCTTCGGTGGACTCTTCTCCTTCCCGTTCCCGGAAGGGCCCTTGCCCGGCTCCTGCCGCCCGAGGCGAAAAGTCTGGTCCAGCAGCTTCGCAAGATCGCTGTTCAGGGGCAGCTGGCGAGTCACGCTCCGCAGCAGGTCCTGTGTGTCCTTTCCGGCGTCGACCGTGATCGCGTCCTTACGCTCCTTATGGATCTCCTTGAGGCGGCCGCGCTTCAGGATCTCCGCCACCATCTGGCGCAGGCGGCGGGATTCGTCGCCTTCCTTCAGCCGGTCGCGCGAGGCCATGAAGAGTTCATTGCGCACCTCGAGGTTGACCTCGGTACAGTCCACGTGGATCAGCAGCCAGTCCTTCAGCAGCGGGAACTTCAACGAGCGGGTGATGAACTCCGACGTGAAGCTCCCGTGCACCTGGCCGTTCAGCGTGAACAGCACGGACATGTTGTTGACGAAGAACTCGTCCCGGACCCGCTTCCTCGTCTCAGCCGTCGAGAGATCGTCGACGCGCGGTTTGAAGACGTAGCACGTCACCTTCACGCGCCCGATCCGCGCATCCTCGCACTCTTCCGAGAACGGCTCCTCCGCCAAGTACTTCCGACTCCCGCTCTCCTCCAACCGATAGCGCAAGCCCTGCAGCGGACGCTCTAGGCGCTGCTGCCTCGGGTAGCGCTCCGCCTTTTCGACCACATAGAGCGGGAGCGCGGGACTGAAGAGGTACTCGTTCAGGCTCAGCGTCAGGTCACGCGAGAGATCGCTGATCCCAGGCAGGTCATACGAGTACAGCTTGATCACGGTGCCCGTCCGGAACCGCCGGTTGTGCAGCCCCAGTTCGAGCTCGTCGATCTCGAACGCCGGGATGACCCCATCCATCATAAAGTACTCGTACCACGTCGACTTCTTCGTCTGCCGTTCCGCGCCCTGCAGCGGATGTTTTCTCAGAAGCGTGAAGCCGAAGCGTCCGGACCCATCGTAGCGCTTCGACCCGATCAGCTGATAGCGGTGCTTGCCGCAGAAGACGATCGCGCCGGCACCGCCCATGTTGTACTTGCCCTGCACAAAGTGGATCTCATTCTTGTTGCCGCGCAGCAGCGACAGGAACGTGGCCTCGAAATCCTCGGGGTGTTGCCCCTCGCCTTCGTCGTAGATGATGACGGAGGTATCCCGCT
This sequence comes from Longimicrobium sp., assembly GCA_036389795.1. Lineage (NCBI taxonomy): Bacteria > Pseudomonadati > Gemmatimonadota > Longimicrobiia > Longimicrobiales > Longimicrobiaceae > Longimicrobium > Longimicrobium sp. The sequence goes on along the minus strand of DASVWD010000025.1, from coordinate 5,370 downwards.
TCGGCCCGTCCGCCACGATCTGGATCCGTTCGGCCTGCGCCCTCCGCACGTGCCCCAAGTCCCAGTGCTGGGAGTCGGGGAAGAACCGCTGCACCGCCTCGTGCACGGATTGAGGAGCTGCGGCGGAGCGGGGATCAATTCCTTCCTCCAGGCAGCGGCGCATCAACACCGCGTCGATGGAGTTGATCACCTTTTCGGCCAGCGCCGGAATCGGTGAAGCCTGCTGGTTCTCCACCACGCCGAAGTTGTTGTCGTTCCCCCCGTAGGGCCTCCAGTTCGCCGGCGCGAACAGATGCTCATGCCTGGCCACGATGGCATCGACGTCCGACTCGCACCCGGCCGCGAACAGCTCTCGAAACAGTTTCTCAGGGGTCATTGGTAGTGCGGGAAGTAGCTGCGGGGCAGGGCTTGAGGACAATCGCGGAGATGAGGAGTGGCTTCCACGCCTGGGGGCCCGGGACGCGTAGGCAGAGTGCACCAACAGAAAGGAAATTTGCGCAAACTTATGAATGGACGCAATCCGGGCTGGTACGGCTACCGCGGAGGAGGTTCACACGGCGGAGTGTTCGTTACCCTGCATTCGATCCCTCCAGCGCTCGCCTGATTCCCTCCAGCCCTTCGGGCAGCACCCCATCGAGCGCCCGCTCGCTCAGCGTCACCAGCTTCTCCCGGGTAATGAAATCCTGTCGAATGGAAAGCTGCTCAAGGACGTCCAGGTAGCACATCACCGACTGCCAGAGCGACTGCACCGGGTCCGTATAGAAGTCGGCCACGTCTGCGTCCTCCGGGCTGTACCCTTCGAAATATCGGTCCATGTCGGTGAAATCCCGGTCCTGCCGCCCTCGGAAAAACCGGCATGCGCCAGCATCTGGTCGAGGGTGTGATCGAACCACTCCAGCTCAGGGAAGCCCTCCATCCACCGATCCGAATAATTCATCTCGTGCCGCCGCTCCTGGTCGAAGGTCGGATCCGAGAGGACGTAGCTGAAGTCCTCGGAGAAATCAGGAACGTGTTGGAGCTGCCCGAACAGGCGCCACCACGATCCGTGCGATTCCGCGGACTCAGGCCTGACGGGATGCCATTTCCGCTCAAGAGACGAACGCCGCCGGTTCCCATGTACAGCAGGAACTGCTGCGGGCGCAGCCCTTTGGGTGTCTGGGTCTCGGCCCACACCCATGTGCTGAGCCACAGGTTCAGCAACGCCTTCGCGAAATAGAACCTGGAATAGTACCCGGTCACCACGCCCCAGGAGTACAGCCCGCGGACATCCAGGACGAGGTAGCTGAGGAAGAGGTGGAAGCACCGGACGAAGCACGTGGCGCTCCAGTAGAAATGCCGCTGCAGGAGGGCACTGTCCGGCCGGCCCGATGCGCCGGTGAGAGCGGCCTCAAGGGCAGGCACATCCGCCTGCGGAAGCAAGTACTCCAGCCAATCGCCAAACGCGACGCGGTGAAACTCGCGCTCGGGCGAGAACCCCTCCCACGCCGTCTTAAGATCCCGTAGGGGGAGCGGGAAGTCCGGGAACTCACGGGCTGGAGGAGACGGAAGTTCGATACGCGGCATTCAGACCTCACGGGCGGAAACCGACACCGCTGCTGCACAGCAACCGCTATTCCAGAGCACCGGACTCTCTGCGTGCGGGCTCAGGGGCCGACGGTCTGATCAGGCCCGCCCCCTATCCACCATCGCACACACCCGGCAGAGAAAAACGGAGGCGCTTGACGGGCCAGGGATGGCCCGGCGCGATTCCCATTCAGCCGTGGAGAGACCAGGTATGGCCGGACCAGCGACGCAGGTGCTGGACCTGAGCGCCATCGAGTACGACGGTGTCAGCGAGGACGACTGGCGCGCAGTGCTGCAGGCGATGCACAGCGGCGAGCCGGCGCTCGTGTCGGAGAGCATCGCCGACTACTTCCTGGAAGTGCTGCCGCCGGTGGCGATGTTCGCGGGCGGGTTCGCGTTCGCGGAGGGGGCGGAGGTTCCCACCGTGTTCATCCGCACCGGGAAGCGGAGCGACCCCTGGCTCGTCCAGCGCGGCGCCATTGGCGAGACCCGGGCGGCGCTCGTCCGCCTCCGCGACGCGCGCCAGGCGGCCTCGCAGCCCCGCTATCTCTGCGAATGGACTCTCTCTCTCCGCCAGGCCGCCGCAATGTCTGGATGCAAAGAAGCCGACCGTCTGGTCGGATGCCTGCTGACGCGGGTGGAGGCACGGTGGATCGCGTACGCGGACCCGGCGGACGCGATCGACCTGCTCGCGCGTGCGCTGGATGAAGACGAGATCGTGTATGAACGCGACGCGCGGCTGAGGGACGGCGAGTTGGACGAGCGCGTCGAGATCTTCCTCGCCGGCGCCGGCGTCGCGGTCCTGCTGGACGCGGGCGGCACCTTGCCCGCCATCGAGCGCCTCCGGCGCTGCTCCGCTCGCCGGGACGTGCGGGCGCTGGCCGTCCTCACCACCCTCTCGCCCGACCTCTACCCGGCCGGGAACGGCCAGCGCCACATGGTCAGCCGCAAGAGGCTATACGTGATCCGGATCGGACGCGATTGGGAAATGGAACGCGGGCGGCCTCTCGATGCAGATCTCCGCGGCCGTGCTGGCTGACGGTGTCGACGCTCGGAACGAACGCGACCGCGCGGCGAAGCTCAAGGCCTCGCCGCGCGGATACCTGGCGCGACTTCCTGCTCCCGCTGGACCCCTCCCCTTCCCCCCTCTGCAACCCGCCCCACCTCCCCTCCTCTCGCCACACCGTCCAGTCAGCGCGGGACGCGCTCGATCCCAAACGGTCTTAGGCGGCGGCCAAGCCGCGCTCCCTCAGCAGAGAGCGCAGATCCTCGAGCGCGTGGTGCGTGCGGCTCTTCGCCGTCCCGACGGGGATGCCGAGGCGCCGGGCGGCCTCGGTGTGCGTCAGCCCCTCCAAGAAGTGCAGCCTCGCCGGCTCGCGGTACCGCTCCTCGACGCGCATCAGCGCGTCGTCGATGATGGCCCGGGTCTGGCGCCGCTCCGCGACTTCATCCGGTAGGGGCGCCGGGTCTCCGGGGTCGAGGTTCCACCCTCCCTCGTTTTCCGGATCGAGCGGCAGGTCGGAGAAGCTGGTGACGCGGCTGCGCTGGACGCCGCGGGCCGCGTTGATCGCGATCCGCTCGGCGATCGTCTTGCTCCAGGTGGAGAACTTCTGGGTCGGATCGTACGACTTACGATTGCGGATCAGCCGGATGAACACCTCCTGCGTGAGGTCCTCCGCACAATGCCTGGTGGCGGAGTTTCGCAGGAAGAACCGCACGATCTTCGGCTGGTACCGGTTGACGATCTCGCGCAGGGCCCGGTCCGAGTCGGTGTCGGCATAGTACCGGAAGAGCTCCTCGTCGCTCTCGGGAAGGGCGGCGAGCCTGGGCGGCGGGGGAAGCGTCGCCCCGCGTGGCTGGACGGAATCGGAACCCGGCTCGACAGTTACTGCATCGGCAATAACGGCCTGGGTCTGGTCGTGCTCGCGCGCTGCTGCGCGCGTCGTATCTGTGGCCACTGAACGATGCTCCTTGGATCGGAGGGTGTGGCTGGCGCCCTGGGTGGTGCCAGCCTCGCCACTCTTCGGCAACCGGGCTGTCTCAGTGAGACCCCTGGCTTTGCGGACCGGCCTCGCGACCGGGGTGCTCTTCAGGAGTGGGGCAATTGCTGTGGAACTGCGCGGGGGACCGGAAACGGTGCAATGCTCCGAGCCGGTCGCCAGCGGTTGGAGGAATGGATTCAGTATCCGTGCGTCGATGGGTCGCATGGTGCAGGGCAAATACCCGGATTTGTCGTGTATGCCACCTTTCCCAAAGGCTACGAAACTTCTGCTGGCAAGCAGTCACGAGAGCAGGAGCGAAGGGGTTGGGCCTTCCAACAACGCCAACTCCATTGCTCCGCGTTTAATCTGGTGAGTATGGGGAAAGCGTCAATCCGCGTCCATTTCACGACGAACGGATTGGCTGTGTAAGCTAGTGTAAAGCTGAACACGCCGGTGGAGATAACTGCAATCTATTTGCACGTCTCGGCTCGAGAAAATTTCCATCACATGACCGGTGCCGGTGCACATGAACCATCCGCGCACCGAATACGCCGCGCAGCAGACCAATAGGGTGGGGCCGCCTTCTAAACCTAACGTTAAGAATAGATAAAGTTTACACGCGACTGCCCACGGGAGTGGACATGCTGAGCGCTCAATCGAGGGCGTCGGTCACCTCGTGTGATCCGGGCGGACGTCGTACGGCCGGCCGGATACTATGTCACCTCTTCTTCGAGCCTGATTACCCGTCGTTCCCTCCAGACCCGGTAAGATCGGCATCCGTGCGCATTCGGACCCACTCTGGTGGTAAGATACCAGCTTTTTCGTGGCCGCTGCGGATTGCCGCAAGGATCTCGCGCTCGGTTTCGAGCTTGAGCGGACCGTCGGGTAAACGGGCAACGAGCAAGGCCATCGCGATCGCCGCCACGTCCGCGGCGATCTCCTGCGTTTCAATCCCCCTGATGTACCACTCCATCAGCTTCCGCTGCGTCGCTCGACGCGGAGAGCCTCCTTCCAGGAATAGACGGAGCCCTGGCGCGCTCACGCCGATGGCGCGCGCTACCTGCCGCAGACTGGCCCTCGCCACCGCCTGCCTTGCCGCATCCCGCAGCATCGGCACGGGGACGACGGTCCAACGCCCCTCCATCACGGCTTCCCCGTGGCCAGACGCCATGCCAGGAGCGCGCGCTCGAGCGCCTCGTCCACCGTTTCTCCCAGCGCGGTCAGGTGCCCCATCTTCCGCCCGGGGCGCGCCTCGGCCTTCCCGTAGAGGTGGAGCGCCGCGGTGGGGACGCCGAGCGCCGCCGCCACGCCCGCGCGGCCGAGGCCCGTGCCGGCGTCCTCGCCCATCAGGTTCACCATGGCGGCGGGGCGCAGCAGCCCGGTGGAGCCCAGCGGGAGCCCGCAGACGGCGCGGAGCTGCTGCTCGAACTGCGAGACGGGGCAGGCGTCCAGCGTGTAGTGCCCGGAGTTGTGGGGGCGCGGGGCGATCTCGTTCATGCGGATCACCCCGTCTTCGCCCACGAACATCTCCACCGCCAGGAGGCCCACGACGCCCAGCCCCTCGGCCAGCGCGGAGGCGATGCGGCGGGCCTCCTCGGCCTGCGCGGGCGGGATGCGCGCGGGGGCCACGCTGGTGTGGAGGATGCCGCGCCGGTGGACGTTCTCGGCCGCCGGGAAGCACGCGGTCTCGCCGGTCGCCGACCGCGCGACGACGACGGAGACTTCCAGGGTGAAGCGGACGAACGCCTCCAGGATCAGCTCGTCGCCGTGGGCGGCCACCTCGTTGTAGGCGGCGTCGGCGTCCGCGGGCCCTCGGATCACCGCC